>CALZIC010000517.1 GCA_945787285.1 uncultured Desulfuromonadales bacterium | reverse complement strand
CGGCCTGGCCGGTCGCTCCAGTTGCCCCACCTTGGCCAGTGCGAGAAGATCCTCCATCAGGTGATCCATCTCCCGCCCTGAATTGCTGATGTTTTCAAGGCAATTCAACTCCTGCTCATCCAACTTCTCCCGGCTGTTTTCGTGCAGATAATCGGCGTAGCCGATGATCACCGTCAGCGGGGTGCGCAGGTCGTGGGCCAGGGTGTAGACAAAGGCGTCGAGTTCACGATTGGTTTCTTTCAGGCGCTCTTCAGCCTGTTTGCGGTCGGTGACATCGCGGATCGATTCGATGGCGGCCATCAGGTTGCCTTTTTTGTCGCACAGGGGTGAGGCCGTGGCCCACACATAGGCTCCGCGACCGTCGTACAGGGTCGGCAAGAACTGTTCAACAAATTTGATGTGTCCCTTTTTCCCGGCCACATCGTAGCTTTCTTCCAGATCCCCGATAGGGCATTCGACCAGATCGATCAATATTGGGCGGCGATCCCCGTAAAAGGGGACAGCGTAGGCATAATCCCCTTTCCCGAGAATTTCATTTTTGGGTACCCCGGTCATCTCTTCGATGGCCCGGTTCCAGGCGATCACCTTTTTGTCCTGATCGATGACGAAGGTGGCGTCGGGCAGAAATTCAATAATGTCCTGCAGTTGTCGATTGGCGGCGCGCAGTTTTTCCTCGGCCTTCTTGCGCTTGGTGATGTCGGTCATAAAGCCTTCGAGGTAAAGAAGGCCGGGATCGACGTACATCTGCTTTCTGACATCGGTCAGATTCGCGACCAGGGCTTCCGGGCTCTCGTACCCCAGCAGGCGGGCCATGGCCGGGTTGGCTTTGAGGAAGGCCCCTTCCGGGCTGGTCCGGTACATGCCCTCGAGGGCATTCTCGAGGATGGAACGGAACTTTTCCTCGCTTTTGCGCAGGTCTGCGGTTTTTTCGATCACCTGTTTCTTAAGCGCCTTGTTCCACCCCAGAACCCCGATCACGGCGATTGCCGCAATACCCAGAATGGCCGCAATTATAATTTCCATAGGCCCTGTTCACCCGTTGAAGGTTGCCCCAATGTTCGCTGCTTGCTGGATAAAATATATCGAAAAATACTAATAAATATAGTGCTGATCAAAAAAAGGGGAAAGGGGGCTTCGGGGGCGGCAAAGAACAGGGGGTGCGCAATAATCGCAAACCTTGACCTGGATCATGTTGCTGCTTTCTTTTCGGCGATATGCTGAGAAGGCGAACAGCAGATCAATGACGTCATCGAGGGGCATCCCCGCATCGGAGAGATCCTTCAGAAATTCGAAATCGGCTGCGTCACCTGCGGGGTGGGGATCTGCCTGCTCAAGGACGTGGTCTCGATCCACGCCTTGGGGGATGAGGTCGAAGCCAGCCTCGAAGCAGAGATCAATGCCTACCTCGACACGGCGACAGGAGACTCTGACAATGATTGATGTAACCCAGGTGATGGTCGACGAGCACAAGCTGATTCTGCGCATGATCGATCTGGTGGAGAAAAATACCGAGCTGGCAATAAAGGGTAAGTTCAGCGACTGGAACTTCTACCTCGACGCCGTCGACTTCATCCGCAATTTTGCCGACCGGTTCCACCACGCCAAGGAGGAGGACATCCTCTTCAAGGCGCTGGTCGACAACGGCATGCCCCGGAACAATTCGCCGGTAGCGGCCATGCTGATGGCCCACGACCAGGGGCGGGCCTTTGTTCGCAACATGGAAATGGTCGCGCAACAGGCTATTGCCGGGGAGTCGGTTCAGGTCGAGGTCCTTGTCGACAACGCCCGGGGCTATGTCGAACTGCTGCGCGACCACATCGACAAGGAGGACAACATCCTCTATCCGCTGGCCGAGCGGGTTCTTCCCGAAGCGATGCGGCCGGATATGACGGCAGGCTATGCCCGGGCAGAGGCGGCTGCCGGTGAAGGGTTTGCTGAGCGGTACGTGACCATGGTTGAGAAATACGAGGGGTAAGGCATTAACGCAAGGTTGGGCAGAACAGATATTCCTGCCGCTCAGCCCTGTGCGCTGTCCTCTTGCGCGGCATGCAGTCCCGCGGCGCACCAGGCCAGGTCCTCCATTTCATAGAGGGTTGAGCTGCGC
>CALZIC010000516.1 GCA_945787285.1 uncultured Desulfuromonadales bacterium | reverse complement strand
AGGTTCTGAAAGTTCAGTGAGGAATAGGCTTTTTCACAATATTTTTCCGTTCCGCGGGTTCCGGAGCCGTGATATTTTTTTAAAATATCTTGGGCACAGGCCAATTTTTTTAAAACATTTTTCGCTTTAGCCTGACAGGAATCGATTTCGTCACTGACCTTCTTTTCATGGGCCTTCAATTCCTCGTCAATCAGGGGAGCCCTTTCGGCCAGGGCCGGAAAAGAGAAAAGAAGGGTTAGAAAGAAAGCCAAGCTGAATGTCTTTGAAAGTCTGGTCATAGTTCCCCCCAGCGAGAACGCCCCATGAGGGGGGCAGTGGTTGAAGTGGCTCTTTGCAGCCGGGAGATCTCCCGGTCGATTCTTGCGGCCTCTCTTGCGTGCCGCTCAGCTTCGGCAGCTCCCTGCTGCTGAAGAATCTGGTTCAACACCTGAATAGAAGCCTCGTTCTGATCGAACATAATTTGATTCTGGCTTGCCATCGTTTGAAGCGTGGCCAAGTCGGACTCATCGCCCAAATTTCGAACGACATTTGCATAACTATTGATAATAAGCTTCCTGTTCTCACTGTTCTCAGCATTCTTCGCCACCTCGGCCTGAACATCCTTGTACTTGTCATAGCCTTTATAGATCCGATTCATTTGTGCCCTGAACTCGGCGGACGGCGCTGTTCCGGTCATTGCCTGGTAGTCGTTGGTTACTTCCGATTCCGGCCTTGGAAGGTGGTGGGTCTGACGGAGCACGGTATCAAGATCCCCGGTGAAGGTGGGGCTTGATACTCTCAGGTTGGGAATGGTGGAGAAGTCCCCTTTGCCGTAATAGGCGATGGTCTGTTTCAGCAGTTTATTCCAGTCCGCGTTGCTGATAATCCTCTGGTTATCGAGAGCGCTGAGCTGATTCAGCTGTTCCTGCATGTCGGAAAGTTGCTGCATATAACCTGTGACCGACTGGGCAATGCTGGCAATATCCACCACCGGAAAACCGCTTGCGTGAACCGGCCTGGTTTGCTGCGGCCCGAACGAAAAAACAAAACCGACAGCGATGATCGCGAATAGCCTGCGCATTAGACCGCCTCCTTTTGTCTCTCCGGAGTCGGGGCAAGGCCCAGCTCCCTGATCGTCATTTCGAGTCCCTGCTCGAATCCGAATTGTTCCGTGTTGCGCCGCCTGGCATCGGCCTCATGGGGTGTTGAGGTCGAGACGACATACTGCTCGGGTTCCACCTCGAGGATGATTTTTTTGGAAACGCCGAGTTCCGGCTGGACGATATAGGCCTCGCGCTTCGGCGTGAGGTTGCGGATGGCTTCGCACTCGCCCGGGGTGAGCTGGAAGGCGTCGCGGTAGAGGCCTTCGTCCATGTGCGGATCCGCCATGAAGAAGAAGGTCGAGGCGGCGGAGCGAAGCGCCGGCCAGTCGGGAAGATCGACAAACTCCTTTGGTGATTGGGTCCACATGCCGATTCCGGCCCGCCCGGATGTAGGGAATCCTTAAAAGGGCATGGGATTCGTCCACGTCAAGCCACTTGGGCAAGAGCCTTCTTGCCGGATCTTCGAACGCGCCGGTGACCCGGTAGAAGATTTCGGACATGACCAGGGGCAAGGCTATCGGATCATCTTTGACCCCTGCCAGGTTGAAGGCGGCCACGGCTTTATCCAGAGAGCCGATGGCGTCTTGCTCCTGGTCGAACAGGTGGGCATCCATGCCGCCGTCCACCCAGCGTTCGAGCTTTTGCTTGAGCTCCTTGGAGCAGTGGTTCGCCACGGTTCCAAGCCTCTGAAACTCTTTTGGGAGTTTCAGGGTCGCCATGATGGCGGCGTCCAGCTGCCCTTGTTCGTGAAGTTCCAGGGTCCGCAGCTGTTCGTTGTCGTTGGTCCTGAGCATCTGAAGGATGGTGTTCTTCAGATGGCCGACAAAGCGCATATCCTCCGGGCCCTCGGCCACGGCGAAGGGATTCAGCCCTTGGGTCCGGTTTCCTTCAACCCTGAAGATGGAACCGTTTTCTCCAAACGTCTGAGCCACCGGCTCACTGCCCGGGTCAATGTCAATCGCGCGAAACAGGCCTCCGTATTTCATGAAATGGGTGGCCAGGGTGTTTTTGGTGAACGACTTGCCGCTTCGGATCGGGCCGACACCGAACAACACGCCCCGCCCTCCGATAAAGGGGGAGAAGTGAAAAGGGGTCCCGTCTCCGGACATGAAGACGTACTGGGCTTCTTCATCCCCCAGGTCTTTGACGTGGGGCTGGCCTTCCGAGGCCTTGAAGACCAGGGAGGTCGCCCCGAACTGGGTGGTGGTAAAAGGGATATCCCGGATGGAGAAATCCCGGCCAGCCGGAAGGAAAGTGCGCCAGGCGTCGGGGAGGTCCACCGACTCCCAGCAGACCGAAAAGCCGGTCTGGTTGAGGGATTTTTTCAGGGCGGCGCAGGTGTTGCGCAGGGTCCGGGGGTTTTTGTCATAGGTCACCACAAAGCCGTGGGCCAT
>CALZIC010000515.1 GCA_945787285.1 uncultured Desulfuromonadales bacterium | reverse complement strand
AGCAGCCTGTCGTCGCGGTCGTAAAAGGCGCGCGAATAACCGTGAAAACTGGTCAGGTCCGGACTGGGCAGAAGGAGGTAGATTACCGCAAGCATTAGGGCGACGACAGCGGCAAGTCTGAAAAAGGTTTTCATCGATTGGAAATATCCATAAGAATTCAGAAGCCAGCCCCCCCCTTCAGGCGGGTTGAATTGCGGTTGCATATCACCTTGTAGGAGCGAATTTATTCGCGATCGGCAGACCGGCTGAGCCATCGCGGATAAATCCGCTCCCACATAAGCTTTTTAGCCAAAGTAGAGGTTGGGTGGGCTGTGCCCACCATCTTCAAATTGTAGACACTCAAAGGCGGTGGGCACAGCCCACCCTACAAATTCTGTCTCCTGTCTGTCACTCCGACGGGGCCACGTCGAACCGCCCAGGGAGCGAAACGGCTCGAATAGCCCGGTCGTACATCGATTCGGCAAAGGCCGGCGGCACGGTGAAGCTTCCCGCTGCCGTCACCTTGGCGCGGTAATTGAGCTCCTTAACCGAGGAGTCGAAGCTTCCATAGAAGACCACGCGGTCTTCGCGCACATCGACATAATCGGCCCGCCAGTTGTAAGCCGTCCGGGGGACGGAGCTGCGGATCACCTCGAAGCCGCCCGGGAGCAGATCGATGACGGCGACGTTGCTGACGCGCCCCTCACCGAGGGTGCGAACCCTGAGGCGCACGGTGACCTCCCTACCCTGCTCCAATTGCGTCACTTCGTTGCCCTCCTCATCGAGGTACTCCCGGGTAATCTCCAGTCCTTCGCGCACCACGCTGGTCGGCAGGGGGCGGTCGAACCCGGACTGGGAGACCAGGTAGAAGAGGGCCTTGTCTGCAGACATCATCACCCTGGCGCTGTCGACGGGGAAAAATGCTGTGCCAAAGGGAACCGATTTTAACTGCAAAAACGGTTGGCCGCCGGCTGAGTCGAAGACCCTGAAATTTATGACATCTTTATAATTGGCGTTCATGACCTGCTTGCTGTAGGCCCCGAGCGCCAGGATGGTATCTTGTCGCCGTCGACATCGGCGATGCGGTCGGCAAAGTGCAGCGACAGAAGATAGAGGTACTGGGCATCGAGGGTCAGGGGCGAATGGAAGTCGGAATACCGGCCCTTGCCGGCGGTGCCGATCCGGTAACCGCTCACCAGGTCGGCGGCGGTCGCATCCTTCTGCAGCAGCCGGTAGGCGGCGGCCATGTAGACCGCGGTGAGATCCTTTTTCCACTCCTCTTTATGCTGGTTCTCCAGATACGTCTGCAGATGCACCAGGGTGTTGGTGGTGACCTCGCCCATGCGGGTCAGCAGGTAGATGGCGCAGGCCCTGACGCGGGCGGCCTCCAGGCTGTCGGCATCGCGCCCCACGTACGCCTGCAGGTAATCCTTACCGCGGGCCATCATGTCTGAGGGGACCGGGTAGCCGAGTTCGCGGGACTCGAGCAGAAAGTGCATGACATAGACCGAGGGAAACTCGGCTACGCTGCGCCCCCCCGGCCAGAAGCTGAAACCGCCGCTGGAGAGCTGGCGCTGCCTGCGTTCGCGGAGCTTGCTGATCAGACGCTCGAAGCGGGCCCGGTTATCCTTGCCGTGGGGCTCGAAAGCCGGGTGGCTCATCAGGCCGACGAGGGGGAAGACCTGGCTGACCACCTGTTCGGTGCAGCCGTGGGGAAAACGCTCCAGATAGGAGGAAAGCCCCTCGACCAGCACCAGGGGGCTGGCCGAAGCGGCAGCCTTCTGTTCGGAGAGTTCGGCATAGAGGCGCCGGGGAATCTCCACATCGGCCTCTCCGTCTTTTTCAAAACCGCTGATAAAACTCGAGTTGTAGGGCATCGCCGGCCGCACGCTGAGACTGGCCGAGCGGCGCCCTTCCTCATCGCCCGCAGAGGCGAAAAAGGTCACTTCGGCGGGGCCGAGCCGATCCTTGACCCGGAGCTCGAAACGGGTCATCTTCTCGCTCCCCTCGCTGATGCTGAGCTGAGCCTCGCCCTCCCCAACCACTTCGAGATGCTCCGAGGTCTCCATGCGCACCGCAACAGGCACGTCGGAACCGGAGCCCTCGATGATGTTGGCCACCCCCACCGAGACCTCGAACCGGTCCCCCGGGGCGGCCTGGGTCAAGACGCTCGGGGTGAGGACGAACGGTCCGCGAACGATGGTCGATTGCTCAGCCACCCCGATCGCCTCTTCGGCCACCGCGACGGCCATGACCCGCAGGTTGCCGGCGAAGGTGTCGGGCACGGTAAAGGAGACGGTCTTCTCCTGCGCA
>CALZIC010000514.1 GCA_945787285.1 uncultured Desulfuromonadales bacterium | reverse complement strand
GTCATGGACATGGACTCGACCCTGATTCAGATCGAGGTCATCGACGAGTTGGCCCGGGTGGCCGGGGTCGGCGAGCAGGTGGCTGAAATCACCGAGCGGGCCATGAACGGTGAACTCGACTTCCAGGGCTCCCTGCGCGAGCGGGTCGCTCTGCTCAAAGGGCTCAAGGCCGATGCGCTCGAGCAGGTCTATCGCAATATCCCGCTGACCCCGGGCGCCCGCAACCTGGTGCATATTCTCAAGCGCCTCGGCTACAAGACCGCGGTCATCTCCGGCGGTTTCAAGTTCTTTACCGACCGTCTCAAGGAAGAACTCGGCCTCGACTACGCCTACGCCAACCAGCTCGAAATCGTCGACGGCGTGGTCACCGGCGGCACCCTCGGCACGATTGTCGACGGCGCCCGCAAGGCCGAGCTGTTGGAGGAGATCGCCGAGAAGGAGGGGATCACCCTCGACCAGGTCATCGCCATCGGCGACGGTGCCAACGACTTGCCGATGCTCGGCAAGGCCGGCCTCGGGATCGCCTTCAACGCCAAGGCCAGGGTTCGCGAGCAGGCCGACTACCAGATCAACCAGCAGAGTCTCGATTCGATCCTCTACCTGCTCGGGCTCTCCGAGCGGGAGATGGAGGAGATCGGAGGGTGAAGCTCCCTTCTCCTCTTATCGAAGGGCGCCTGGTGCGTCGTTACAAGCGCTTTCTTGCCGATGTCGAGCTGGACGACGGCACGGTGGTTACCGCCCACACCCCCAACACCGGCAGCATGAAGCAGTGCGCCGTGCCGGGGCATCCGGTTCTCATTTCCCAAACCGACGACCCCAAACGCAAGCTCAAGTACACCCTCGAACTGATCCGGGTCAATAACCACTGGGTCGATACCCACACCCATCGAACCAACCGGGTGGTTGAAGAGGGGCTTCGCCAGGGGTGGATTGACGAACTGGCCGGGTATGCGGTAAAGCCCGAATCGCCCTACCATGACAGCCGCATCGACTTTCTTCTCGAAAAGCGAAAAGGAGAACCAACGGGTACTGGTCGAGGTCAAAAACGTCACCCTCTGCTGCCGGTCCGAGGTCGCCTGCTTCCCCGACGCGGTCACCACCCGCGGACAGAAGCACCTGCGGGAACTCCTCCGCGCCCGCCAGGAAGGATACCGTGCGGTGATCTTCTTCCTGGTCCAACGCGGTGAGGCCACCGCTTTCTGCCCCGCCGACGACATCGACCCCGAATACGGCCGCCTGCTGAGGGAGGTCACCTCAGCTGGTGTCGAAGCGATCGCCTACAAAAGCGTCGTCAGCCCGGAAGAGAACCGGGTGGGGAAGAGGATTCCGGTTCTGTTGTAAGCTAAAACCACAGAGGCACAGAGGCACAGAGAAAATCTGTTTGAGGAGGGAATTCCTTGAAAAAACAGGAACCAAGCGCCCTAGTAGAGAGTGTTTCGGTTTATTATCAGCAGGAGTTAACCGAGCAGGTCATTGCAGCGGCCATTGAGGTTCATCGATACCTTGGTCCAGGGCTGTTAGAGTCGGCCTACGAAGAATGTCTTTGCCGTGAATTGAGCCTGCGGAAGGTTCCCTTTGAGCGACAGAAACCTCTACCCCTGGAATATAAAGGGGTTAAGCTCGATTGCGGTTATCGAATAGATCTTTTGGTCGATAAACTGGTCATCATTGAACTCAAATGCGTGGACAAGATTAATCCGGTTCATGAAGCACAATTGCTGACCTACTTGAAGCTGGCTGAAGTGAAGGTTGGTCTGATCATGAATTTCCATCAGCCAAAATTGACGGAAGGACTCAAACGCCTTGTCCTTTGATGTTTTCTCAAGGGCTTTGACTTCCTCAGTGTCTCTGTGCCTCTGTGGTTAAATAGAATCTATGCGAACAGTCGGCCTGATCACCGAATACAACCCCTTTCACAACGGCCATCTCCACCACCTGCGCGAGAGCCTGAAGGCGGCCGATGCCGAGGTGTCGGTGGCGGTGATGAGCGGGCATTTTCTGCAGCGGGGCGAACCGGCGCTGGTCGACAAGTGGGTGCGGGCCGAGATGGCGCTGCGGGCCGGGGTCGACCTGGTTATCGAGCTCCCCTTCCCCTGGGCCTGTAACAGCGCCCCGTATTTCGCCAGCGGGGCGGTCCAGGCGCTGGGTGCCCTGGGGGGCGTCGATGCCCTCTGTTTCGGCAGCGAGGCGGGAGACCTCGCCCCCCTGCAGCACTGCGCCGAACTGCTGCTCACCCGGCAAGGAG
>CALZIC010000513.1:1142-2427 GCA_945787285.1 uncultured Desulfuromonadales bacterium | reverse complement strand
GCAGGAGATCGAACGTCCGGTTCTGCTGGTATTGGCCGAGAAGTTCTCGGACAAGATCGGCAATGCGCGACCGTCGCGGATGATCTTTGGCGACGGAGCTGCCGCCGTCGTGATCGCGCCATCCGACGGTGAACGTGACATCCATGTGGTTCAGACCTATGCGAGCGGACCCTTCAGCCAGGTGAACTCCATCATCTGGCCGAACCACGACTTCGACAACGACATCACGGTGTATGGACCTGAGGTCAAGGCGTTGGTCGAGCGGTACCTTAACCAGATGATGGGCGAGCTTTCCGAGCTCGGGCTCAAGATCGACATGATCGTGCCCCATCAAGCAAACAAGAACATGATCATCGATATCGCCGTGCCCCAGGGCATCGATGCCAAGGACATTTACTTCAACATCGCCGAGGTCGGCAACGCCTCCGCGGCGAGCATTCCGATCGCTATGGCAGACGCCATCTTTGAGGGGGCAGTCACCGAACGGTCCCTGGTCTTCGCTCCGGGCTTCGGTGCTGGAGCCGTCGGTGGCTACGTTGTGATGTCGCTGGAACCGTCGATGGTTGCGCCGGAGATTACTACCGACCTCGCCAAGGGCCCATCGCCGACGACGGCGCACTCGTCGCTTGAAGATATCAAGGATGCGTTTGGTGGATGAGTTTTCGCTCAAACTGGATATGACATAGGCAGCTATTTTACTGGCGCTGGATCCCTAAGCGCCTCCCGGCCATGCCTGCCGGGGAACCTCAGCGGTGCCAGACCATCCATTTATTGAGAGAGAACAGTCAGATTCGCCCAACTGACGAACCCGGGGCTTCGGTTCTCCTTCGACCCCACAGCTACTGGAGATAGCCTTATGTCAAAAGCACCAACAATAGATCGATTTTTTGAACTTGCCGAACACCTCGCCGCTGACTTTTCCCTGATCAAGGAAGTCAGCCGGTCCAACCGGGACCGCGAGAGGCAAGAGGTGGAAGTCGCCTTGGAGGGGCTCGTCGATCATAATACCATCGAGGAGACCACCAAGCGCCTCAAGTGCCTGGATGTCGACAGCTATATCCGTGAAACCGTCGAACCGTCAGAGCAAAAAAACCGCACCGGTTTCAAGGCCATACTCAAACAACTGAAACTCAAAATAGTGGATGAACTCTCTTTCGGACCCCTGCACTGCGTCGAGGCCGAGTTTGATTTCCACGGCCGCAAGCGCCGGCTCTGCCTGCTGGGCCAGGAGCGCAACACCAACAATGGCGTCTGGGGTCCTGAGCACCATCGCAAGGCCATCGAA
>CALZIC010000513.1:0-1116 GCA_945787285.1 uncultured Desulfuromonadales bacterium | reverse complement strand
AACGCCGACAACCAGGCCCATTCGATTTCCCACTTTATCGCCGAGATGGCCAATCTCAACGTTCCCTCGGTGGGGATTATTCTCGGCAACGGCTACTCGGGCGGCGCCATCCCGTTGGCCTCCACCAACATCATCCTCTCGGTCCGCGACGGCGTCTTCAACACCATTCAACCCAAGGGACTCGCCGCCATCGCCCGCAGTTTCGATCTCAGCTGGCAGGAGTGCGCCAAATACGTCGGTGTCAGCGCCTATGAACTCTACCAGCAGGGTTTCGTTGACGGCATTATCGACTACGTGCCCGGCGAAAAAGGTCCCCAGTTGGAGAATCTGCGTAAAGCGATCATTTCGGCAGTGGGCGCCGTCGAGAGCCGCGCCGTTACCTTTGTCCAAGAGACCGATGGGATTATCGATCACTACCGGGCCAGCTTGAATCGTTATCTCAACCCGTCGGAAAAACTAAAAGTCCTTGAAAGCATGTCGGCTCTTTCATTGACCCACAATCCGACTGAATACTTCAGCGTCTTCGGCATCACTTACCGGTATCTGCGCTATCTCAGCCTGCGGGGGCGTCTCCAGTCCACCTCTTCGGCCAACTTCAGCCGTTCGACCAACCTGGCTCGCCCCAAAGGGGATTTGTCGAAGCGGGTCCAGGAAGAGCTGGCCAACGTATTTGCCAGCTGGCAGGAAAACCCTCTGCTCATCCGCTACGACGATCTTCTCTCCAAAAGCTACAAAGACTATCTCGCCCGCAAGGATCGTTCGAGCGATCAGCGCAGCGGTCTCTCCAGGCGGATTCTCGGCGATCCCGCCGAGAACCTTGAGAAAGCCAAGCGGAGCACCTACCTCGCCTACGGCTTTCACCTTTACAACCTCTGGAAGGCAGGAGCCCAGAATAACTTTATCGCGCTGATCAAGTATCTCGACTCCGCGCCGGCTAACACCAAGACCACCGATCCCGCCGAGATGACTGTTCTCGACGTCATCACCCTGCCCGAATTCCACAAGGATATGGAAAGGGTGTGCAAGAATTTCATTGTCTTCGATCTGGTCTACGATCAGATCGTAAACGATCTGCGCCCCATCGCCGCCGAGGCCAAGGACACCAATACCTTCTCC
>CALZIC010000512.1 GCA_945787285.1 uncultured Desulfuromonadales bacterium | reverse complement strand
CAGTTTGGCCAGGTGCTGATTCTCCCAGCGGAACCGGTTCGGTCCGAAGGCAAACAGAATGACCTTCTCCGAGTGGCGGCAGGCTTTGATTAACCGCTCTGGATCGGGAGTACCCACCTCGATCCAGCTGTCCACCCGGCCGTCCGGGCTTTTGCTCCAGAGATCCGGTTCGTCGCCGGCGCTGACGCCTTTGGTAAATACCAGGCCCGGAGCATAGCAGAGGGCATAGGCCAGCAGCCGGGCGAGCAGCCGCTCAGCCGTTTCGGAGGGGTGACGGGCGAGGGTCGTCTGCAGCTGTTCGTATCGGTTTCGATCAACATCGGAAAGAGATATGGAGGTGCGATAGATCGTTGGGGTGAGAGCCATTAACGGGAAATCCTTTCAGGGGAGCAGGTTCGGATGTGGGGCCAGAACGGTGTCCGAAACGATGGTGAAGGGAGAAGTGGTGTAGCTTCGGAACCGGGTTTGCGCGCCAGCTGCCATCAGGGTTTCGAGTCGGTCGCGGTTCACCGGGTGGGTGACAAGCGTGAGAGCTTCTGTTCCAGAGCACCACTTGACCTCAAGGCTCTCGTCGCTGGTGCGCAGCTCACCGCTGACATAGCGGGCGAGAAAGTTGAAAATAACCGCTGAGGGGGGTGAGACCTTCGAATAGATCGCCGCAAGGGATAAGGGTTCGACTTCGACCCCGGTCTCTTCCATCACTTCTCGGTGAAAGGCTGCCATCAGCTCTTCGCCCTCCTCGACCCGCCCCTGGGGCATCTCCCAACCGCGTTTGTGGTGGCGGATGAGGAGGATGTCTTCTGCGTCGTTGCGGATCAGTCCGCCGACGACGACGATGTGTTTGGGGTGTTCCATGGGTGCGTAACTCCAGAGTCAAGATCGGCCTCACACCCGTTCGCTTTGCTTACTCGAGCACGCAGAGAGCGCAGAGGAAGGGCTAAAAACAAGAGCAAGAGGCTTTTTTACCACGGGGACACAGGGCCTGCCCACCTGTAGGAGCGAATTTATTTTGCAACTCTCTCGGCAACTCTTCCAGCCAGCCGATATCCAACACCCCCCACAGCCCCACCAGAATCGCTTCGGCCGCATCGTGGCGCAATGAGGTCGGACGGGCTGCGCCCGACCAGTCGATCACCTGTCGGGCCAGTTCGTCGGCCGATTCCTTGGCGATGGGGCCGCTGCGGTGCTCCCGGGGGTAGAGGAGCTGTTTGCGCCAACGGTCGGCGTGTAGCTGGCTTACTGTGAGATCCCTGCGTTCCCCCTCCTTGCGCCAGATCTCGGCCAGCTGGCCTCCCCCTTCGAGGACGACCACCTCGAGTCCTTCGATCTCCTTGAGCAGAGCATAGGCGCCGCGTTTGAGGCGCGCGGGGGCGCCGAAGTTCTGCGAGCGGTACCAGCGCAGGCGGCCGTCGTGGCCGTAAAGGGCCAGGCCGGTGCGCAGGCCCAGGTCGACGGCCAGCAGGCAAGGGGAGGGCGCCATCTGCAATCAGGCCCCTTCGGCCAGAACTTGGAGTTCCTCCCTGCTCGCCACATACCCCTGGCCCCACTGGCACATCAGGTTCAGGATCGGCTGGAGGGTCATCCCCTCTTCGGTCAGGGAATATTCCACACGGGGAGGGACTTCGGCGTAGACCTGGCGATGGACCATGCCGTCGCGTTCGAGTTCGCGCAGCTGCTGGGTGAGCATCTTCTGGGTCACACCGGTGAGGCGTCGCTGCAGCTGGCTGAAGCGCAGGGTTTTGTGGGACAGGTGCCAGAGAATGACGGCCTTCCACTTGCCGCCGATGACGTCGAGGGTGACCCCGACGGTGCAACGGTATTCTTTTTTCTCGGTCATGGAAAATCCCCTGTTTTGTGCAATAGTATCTAAAAGGTAACTACCTTACAAAAAAGTAGGTACTTGACGAAAAGTATGGTTCATCATAATTCTATAGCAACGTAATTGCAACAGCAGACTTTCAAAGCGATGCTCGTTGAAAAGACCGAGGACAAAAAATTCACCCGCTCCATCGTCACCCGTTCCATCGACGACCTTCCCGAAGGGGACCTGGTGATCAAGGTTCACTATTCCTCTCTGAATTACAAGGACGCCCTGTCGGCGAACGGCCATCCAGGGGTCAGCCGCAATTTCCCCCACACGCCGGGGATCGATGCCGCCGGCGAGGTCGTTGAATGTTCCAGCGGTGCTTTCGCCCCGGGCGATAAGGTGCTTGTGACCGGCTATGACCTGGGCATGAACACCTGTGGCGGATACGCTGAATATATTCGCATCCCTTCCGAATGGGCGGTGCGGCTGCCCGAAGGGCTCACTCTGCGTGAGGCGATGATTCTCGGTACCGCCGGGTTTACCGCGGCTCTTTCGGTGCTGAAGATGGCCGAGAACGGGGTAAAGCCGGAAGATGGAGATATCCTGGTGACCGGGGCGACCGGCGGGGTGGGAAGCATCGCCGTGGCGATTCTGGCCCAGGCCGGCTACCGGGTGGTCGGTTCGACCGGGAAAGAGTCGGACAAAGAGTTTCTCCTGGGCCTGGGAGCCTCTGAAGTGATCGGACGCGACGTGGTGCTTGAAGGGGCCGAACGGCCGATGATGAAAGAGCGCTGGGCGGGGGTGATCGATGTGGTCGGCGGGGACACCCTGGCGGCGGCGGTCAAGTCGACCCGTTACGGCGGTACTGTTACCTGCTGTGGTCTGGTCGGTTCCATCGACCTGAACATGAACGTCTATCCCTTTATCCTGCGCGGCGTCAGCCTCCTCGGCATCGACTCTGTCGCATGCCCCATGGCGCCCCGGCTCAAGGTCTGGGAAAAGCTGGCCGGCGACTGGAAACTGGCCCGACTCGAAGATACCGTCAGCGAAGTGACCCTGGAAGAACTCGACGAGAAGATCGAGGCCATCTTGAAAGGGCAGATCAAGGGGAGGACGCTGGTGAGAATTTAAGCTTTCAGCGGTCAGCGTTCAGCAGTCAACTGAAACCTTGACAGGCCAAATCAGTTGATATGTTTTCGCTGATAGCTGATAGCTGATAGCTGATAGCTTCCTAACCTTCCAAAACACGTCCTACCGTACCGAAGAAGAACCGCTCTCCGAAGGCCGCCTGCAGATGGGCGGCCTTCGGCAGGCCGGTGCAGTGGGAAACGCCGATTCTCTCCACCCGGTAGCGGTCGAGTGCCTGCAGGGTCTGTTCAAACCGTTCTTCGATAGCAAACCCCAGGTGGGTCCCACCGATAATGGCGTAAATGCGGTCCCTCCCC
>CALZIC010000511.1 GCA_945787285.1 uncultured Desulfuromonadales bacterium | reverse complement strand
GCGCGTTTGAGCCACGTTCAGATTAATGCCCCGGTCGTAATGGGCCTGCTCGAACCCTTCAAACTCCCTGGCGATAATCAGCACGGTCAGGTCATTGTCAATCGAGCGCCGAAAACCGATCTGTCCCTTTCCCCGCGTGACCGTGACCCGGTAATAGGCGTTTTTCAGGTTATTTTTTTCTCGCAGCTCCAGAAGAGTCTCTTCCAGTTTCGCCTGGGTAAAGGTGACGGGGTAACACAGAGCCTCGGCCGACTGCAAAAGCCTTTTGTAGTGATGGGAAAACTGGTAAAGCCGCCCCCCGATGGACCGGAAGCTCTCGTAGATGCCGTCACCGTATAAAAACCCCTGGTCGAAGACCGAAACCACCGCTTCATCGCTCTTTACAAATTTTCCATTCAAAAATACATCATTCATCGACTGATCCAATCGGGTGTAGATTGCTTGTTCTGGAGCCTGGAATGACCGGGGGTATCCCGCATCTCATGAGGCGCCCAGGCGAATGTAGCATAAACTGCGAACCGGAAAAACAGAAGCATCACCCAGCGACAACCTCAGGACAACAAAGACGACGCCCTGAAGGGGATGGGGGAGAGTATGCCCTCGATTTCATTCCGATGCGCTGTAGAGATCCGGGCCGCGGCGATCTCTTCGAGTAAATAATCCCTTTCGACCTTGATTTCGCGAATGATGGCGACCAGTCGCCGCCGGTCCCGCGCGAAAGTGGAATGCAGGCGTTGAAACCTTGCCCGTTGATAGTCCTCAACAAGAGCGCTGGCTATGGCCCGGTATTCGCGAACCAGCTGCTTCTTCATCTCCGCCTCGGCAACCACCCGTTCAAGACCGACAGCGACGTAGTCACTGAGCATGTAGGATGGCGTCTCTACGAAGCTGGCCCACCCTCCGGAAGTCTGCCGCGCCTCCGGTACGCATCCGGCAGGAAACCTTGCCGGGTCGTCGGTAAACACCAAGGCGCCTTCGACTGCCCGACATCGATAAATTTCAGCCGTTGCCGTCAGCGGAAACATTCCGACAAGTACTAGAAAAACGATGATTTTTACCATTTTCATCCTCCCCGGGCTACCCGCTGCCGTCCCTGAGCGACGGCAGGCAAAAGGAGTTATTCACCTCTGGGACAAAGAATGCTTCCGCAACATTGCCCCTCTTTTATCAGTATACCTTTTTTAAAAAGAGCAGGGTCTTTCTTTGGCATCAAACGCTTGACACTCGAAGGATTAAAATGTAAAAGTAGCTGAATTCAAAGGTGAAATTACAATGAAACAATTTTCTAAATTTAATGTGCTTACGCTATTGGCTTCAAGCTCTGGACGCAACCCCTCCCCGGTTTCACACTCAGATCCCCTGAGGAAATGACGAATGATTGGAATACGCGCCAAACTTCTGGCCTTTACTTTCCTGATCATCCTGCTTGTCAGCGTGACGCAGGCTGGTTTCTTTTTCTTTGTAGGCCAAAAAAATGCCTTAAGCATCTTTGAGCGGGAGAAAATCTCGCGACTACAAACTCTTTCGGCTTCTCTCTCCCACAGCCTTTACTTTCAGGACCAGAACGAACTGAGCCGGCAGCTTGCTTCGCTCCAGCTCGACCCCGAGATCGTCTCCGTCTACATTCTAGACAACCAGGGGGTCATTCTTACCGACGGCACCAAAACCAACCTGCTGTCGGCCCAGCCGATAGCCGATCCCTTCGCCGTCTGGATACGAAAGGCCGGCGACTGGGTCCACGAGCATGACGACCAGAGTCTCAAAATCGGCGGCCCGATTCGCCCATCGAAAGAAGCGCCGCCGCAGGGATTTCTCTATGCCTCTTTCTCCCTGGCCAATCTCCACCTGCAGGAGGAAGCGCATCTCAGAAACGGCATGATGGCTTCAGGTATCGTCAGCACCCTGGCCGCCCTGCTGGCGATTCTTTTCGCCCGGCTTTTTACCAAGCCGTTGTCCACGCTGACCCGCCTTGCCGACCGCATCGGAGCCGGTGAAACGGATGTGGAGATCCCTGAAGTGGGCAAGGACGAAATCCTTTCCCTGGCCCGCTCGCTAAAAGCGATGCTTTCCCGTCTCAAAATCACCAATGCCCAGCTTGAAGCCCAGACCATGGATCTCGACAACAGGATCCGGGTAAAAACCCACAAACTGCGGCAGAGCGAGGAGCTCTTTCGAAAAGTCTTTGAAACGACGCCCCTCTCTTTTGTGGTACTTGACCCGCAACGCTGCGTAACCGAATGGAACGAGCAGGCCGAAAAGACCTTCGGCTGGTCGCGAGAAGA
>CALZIC010000510.1 GCA_945787285.1 uncultured Desulfuromonadales bacterium | reverse complement strand
TTCTGCTCGATGAAGAGCCGAAGGCCCAGAATACCTACCGTGATTTCCGTTTTCCCGAAACCTTTATCATCAGCCGCGAGGGGATTATCATGAACCACATCCTCGGTGCCCGGGAGTGGGATGAGGAAAGCACCGTCCAGTATCTGAAATTCCTGGTGAAAGGATAGCGCCCATGGGTACCGGTGATGTCACATTCTGGATTGCCTTCTCTGCCGGCATCCTGTCGTTCTTTTCACCCTGTGTCCTTCCGCTGATCCCTTCGTACCTGACCTACATCACCGGACTCTCTTTCAAGCAATTGCAGGGGGAACACCCCGGCGCCAAGGTGCGCATCCAGGTCCTTCTGCATTCCCTGGCCTTTATCGCTGGCTTTTCGGTGGTTTTTATCAGCCTCGGAGCCCTGGCCGGGGTGGCCTCCTCCGCCTTTCAGGAACACCTTCGCGAAGGGCTGGAGTGGATTCAGAAAATCGGCGGCATCCTGATCTTCCTGTTCGGCATTCACATGTCGGGACTCTTTCACTTCGGTATTCTTCTCGGCGAAAAACGGGTGCAGCTTCATGCCAAGCCGAGCGGTTTTTTAGGCACCTTTTTGGTCGGTCTGGCTTTCGCCGCCGGCTGGACCCCCTGCATCGGCCCGATTCTCGGCGGCATCCTCGCCCTGGTGGCCGGGACCTCCGGCGATTACGCCAAGGGGATTCTGCTGCTGGCCGCCTACTCGGCCGGTCTGGGGATTCCCTTTCTCGTTTCCGGTCTGCTCTTTCACGGTTTCCTTTCCTTTTTCAACCGCTTCCGCAAACACATCCGGATTATGGAAATCATTACCGGGGCGCTTCTGATGGTGGTTGGCTTCATGCTCTTCTTCAATATGTTCGGAGCCCTCTCCGGGTACCTGTACCGCTGGATCCCGGTGTCCGGCTGATTGCCCTTGCCTAGATCCGCCTTGACAGTGCGCTGTTATTGGAATAAATTGACATTCGATTTCACTTGAGGGAGCAGGCATGGCCAAGACCAAGGAAGTGTTCAGGGAGTACCTGACCAAGCAGGGACTCAAATCGACCCGTCAGCGGGAAATCATTCTCAACGAGTTTTTGCGCTGTACGACCCACCCCTCCACCGAGGATCTTTACCTCAAACTGCGCAAAAAACACCCCAACATCGGCTATGCCACCGTTTACCGCACGCTCAAGCTCTTTTCCGAGTGCGGTATCGCTGAGGAAAGGCATTTCGGAGATGGTCAGACCCGTTACGAGTCGACCACCTGCGAAGAGCACCATGATCATCTCATCTGCAAGGAGTGCGGAGCCATTCTTGAGTTCGAGGATCCTGGAATCGAAAAGCTTCAGGAAGATGTGGCCCGATCTGACTGAAAATGATTGTCAATCTTAGAGGGCACAAAGTTTACTGATGACGTCTCAGAAGTCTAGTAGTGAAGATCGCAAGATCATCCTGGTTGGTAATCCCAACGTCGGAAAGAGCGTTTTGTTCAATGCCCTGACCGGCGCCTACACCACCGTTTCGAATTATCCGGGTACCTCTGTGGAGGTCTCGAGGGGACATTGCGAACTCGACGGCTGCCGCTACGAGGTGCTCGACACCCCCGGCATGTATTCCCTTCTGCCGATCACCGAAGAGGAGCGGGTGGCCCGGGCCATACTGCTCGAAGAAGACCCTTACGTGGTGGTCCATGTTCTCGATGCCCGCAATATCGAGCGCATGCTCCCCATGACCCTGCAGCTGATCGAGGCGAAGCTCCCCGTCATCCTGGTGGTCAACATCATGGATGAGGCCGAGCGCATCGGCATGGCCATCGAGATCGACCTGCTGCAGGAAAAACTCGGTATACCGGTCATTGGCGCGGCCACCGCACGGAAGCGGGGGCTCAAGGAGATCCGCGAGGCGATTGCCGGTTTCGACCGTCTGCATCGGGCCAGTTTCGGCTATGCCGTCGACCTGGAGCGCGACATCCTCAAGGTCGCCTCCCTGCTCGAAGGGGACTATCGTCTCGATGGCCGCGGCATCGCCCTGCTGATGCTGCAGAAGGACGAGGAGATCCTCCAGATTGTCAAGCAGTCCGCGGGCGAGGCCTTCGCCCGGATCGAACAGGCGGTCAAGGAGATCGTCTTTGCCCGGCGGGTCGACCTGCATCTGCGCATCAGCCTTGAGCGCAAGCGGGTCTGCAAGGGGCTTCTCGACGGGGTCGTCAGTCAGCAGGTCCTCGATCGCCCCCTGTTGGCCGAGCGGCTTTCCGCCTGGACCATGAATCCCTGGACCGGGGTCCCTCTGCTGCTGGCGGTTCTGTACTTCGGGCTCTACCAGTTCGTCGGCGGCTTCGGCGCCGGCACCGTGGTCGATTTTCTCGAGGGGGGGCTGTTCGAAGAAATCATCAACCCCTGGGTCATCGGCCTGGCCGACCGGTTTATCCCCTGGAGCTGGCTGAACGAGCTGCTGGTCGGAGAATATGGTATATTTACCCTCGGTGTGCGCTATGCGGTGGCCATCGTGCTGCCGATCGTCGGTACCTTTTTCATCGCCTTTTCGGTCATTGAGGATACCGGCTACTTCCCGCGGCTGGCCATGCTGGTCGACCGGGTCTTCAAGAAGATCGGCCTGAACGGCCGGGCCGTCATTCCCATGGTCCTGGGGTTCGGCTGCGACACCATGGCCACCATCGTCACCCGCACCCTGGAAACGGTTCGCGAACGGATCATCGCCACCGTGCTGCTCTCCCTGGCGATTCCCTGCAGCGCCCAGCTCGGCGTCATCCTCGGGCTGTTGGCCGAGGTTCCCGGCGCCCTGATGGTCTGGACCCTCTGCCTGACCCTGGTCTTTCTGGTGATCGGTTTTCTGTCGGCCCGCCTGGTTCCTGGTGAGCAGCCGATGTTTTACATG
>CALZIC010000509.1:1196-2794 GCA_945787285.1 uncultured Desulfuromonadales bacterium | reverse complement strand
CAGCATCCAGGGGGCGCCGATTCTGGGAGTGATGGCCATGGCCATCTGGGAGCGCACGCCGAACTGCTCCGTCAATTCAGGAAAGATGGGGGGATCGGTGTCGGGGCCGTAGAGGACGGGACCTTCAGCAGCAAGGGCTTTGGCGCAGAACGCATCCCCTCCGGGCTTCATGGGAACATCGAGGTTCAGGGCGTGGGCGCCAGGGAACTCCGGTCGGGTGACTTCGACAGGAATGCGATAGCTGAGGGCCTGTGGATCGCAGGGGTAAAAAAGCCAGATGCGGTCGCAGTCGAAGATGGCGAAGGCTGTCTCCAGAGCCTTCCAGAGCATCTGCTCGACATCGTCGGAATTATGAATGACCCGGTTGATCCGGTCCATGCATTCCAGAAAATGGATGTGGCTCTGTCTCTGCTCCACGGCCGACATTTAGGCATTCTCCGTCTTTGGCGTCATGTCGTCCCTCTTTGTTTTTCAAATTATCTGGAGGCCGCCTCGGGGAGGGGGGGCCGAATACATTGCATTGCCTGCGCAGGGGGACAGGGCGGCATCTCTATTTGTCGATTGCTTGTGCTTTTGCCGGTAACTTAGCCGGCCCCTGTGTATCTTACATTATTGGGGCACTATACCATTGATTGGTAATAAAAATACAATTTTGAGTTTGTAGGTATGAAAGGTGCGATATTTATTGGCCCCGGCAGCGGGCCATTTACGTTTTCGGGGGATGTCCGTTTTGAAATCGTGATTAAGAAAAGTTTTCTCAGGGGTTATGTTTTCATGGGAGACCTGAGAGTTGTGGGTCTAACTGCGCTATCTTGCATGCGTTTTTAATCTTAGCATGGCTTGATATTTGTTAGAACGCTGGTATGTTGGACGAGGAGGGGTTCTGTCGCTTAAGGGCGGGCCCCGCGTGTCGATTTCCTGTTGGCAGGCGAATTCTTGAGTCGAAAATGCGGAAAGGAGTCGGGGATGAAACTCACCAGGCGCGGTTTCCTAAAGGTTTCAGGGGGGGCTGTGGGGGCTTCGGTACTTGGCGTCGGGGTCAAGCCGGCAGAGGTCTACGCGCAGCCGCTGGCCATCCAGTACGCCAAAGAGACAACCACGATCTGCCCCTATTGCGCGGTCGGCTGCGGAATGATCGTCCATACCCGCGCCGGTGAGGTGATCAACACCGAGGGAGACCCGGATCATCCGATCAACCGCGGGACCCTGTGCAGCAAGGGGGCGGCGCTCTACCAGCTGCGCCACAACCCGCAGCGCATCACCGAGCCGATGTACCGGGCCAAGGGGGCCGCCGAATGGAAACAGGTCTCCTGGGACTGGGCGCTCGACCAGATCGCCCGCAAGATCAAGGCGACCCGCGATGCCACCTTCATGGAGACCAACAGCAAGGGGCAGACGGTCAACCGCACTGACGGCATTGCCTCGGTCGGCAGTGCCGCCCTCGACAACGAGGAATGCTACCTCTTTCAGAAGCTGCTGCGCAGCTGGGGCCTGGTCTATATCGAACACCAGGCGCGAATATGACACTCCGCCACGGTTGCCAGTCTGGCGACCTCCTTTGGCCGCGGCGCGATGACCAACCACTGGATCGATATCCG
>CALZIC010000509.1:0-1167 GCA_945787285.1 uncultured Desulfuromonadales bacterium | reverse complement strand
CCCCATTTCGTTCAAATACGTCCTTGAGGCGAAGGATCGCGGCGCCAAGCTGCTCAGTGTCGACCCGCGCTTCACCCGCACCTCGGCCAAGGCCGATCTTTACGCGCCGCTGAGAGCCGGAACCGACATCGCGTTTCTGGGCGGGATGATCAAGTACATCCTCGACAACGAGCTGGCTCACCAGGAATACCTGCTGCTGCATACCAACGCCCCCTTCCTGGTTAACCCCGACTTCAAGATGCCCGGCGATCTCGACGGGCTCTTCTCCGGCTATAATGCCGAGAGTCGCAAGTACGACAAGTCGACCTGGAGCTTCCAGCGCGACGCCAACGGCGTTCCCAAGTCGGACCCGACCATGCAGGATCCCAACTGCGTGCTGCAGCTGCTGAAAAAGCATTTTTCCCGCTATACCCCCGAGGTGGTCTCCGACATCACCGGTACCCCGAAAGACAAGCTGATGGAGGTCTACCAGATCTACGCTTCGACCGGGCAGCCGGGCAAGGCGGCGACCATCATGTACGCCATGGGCTGGACCCAGCACACCGTCGGCACCCAGAATATCCGCACCATGGCCATCATTCAGCTGCTGCTCGGCAACATCGGCGTGGCCGGCGGCGGGGTCAACGCGCTGCGCGGTGAGTCGAACGTGCAGGGCTCCACCGATCACTGTCTGCTCTTTCACATTCTCCCCGGCTACCTCCCCACGCCCAAGGCGA
This sequence comes from uncultured Desulfuromonadales bacterium, assembly GCA_945787285.1. Lineage (GTDB taxonomy): Bacteria > Desulfobacterota > Desulfuromonadia > Desulfuromonadales > Trichloromonadaceae > CALZIC01. Next base: position 451 of record CALZIC010000509.1, on the reverse strand, counting down.
GCTGGCCCGACCTGGCCACCTATATCGCCAAAAGCACCCCCCAGACCAGCGACCCGCAGAGCGCCAACTGGTGGAGCAACCGCGGCAAGTACATCACCTCGCTGCTGCGCGCCCACTTCGACACCGGTCTGACCGCAGGCGACGATTTCGGCTACTCGCTGCTGCCCAAACTCGACGACGGCCAGAACGCCTCCTGGCTGATGCTCTTTGACCGCATGTTCCGCGGTGACATCAAAGGGTTCTTCGCCTGGGGGCAGAACCCGGCCTGTTCGGGGAGCAACGCGGGCAAGGTGCGCAAGGCGCTGGCCCAGCTCGACTGGATGGTGACTGTCAATCTGTTCGATAACGAAACCGCCTCGTTCTGGAAGGGACCGAAGATGGACCCGGCTCAGATCGACACCGAGGTCTTTTTCCTGCCTATCGCCGCCTCTTTCGAAAAGGAGGGGAGCAT
>CALZIC010000508.1 GCA_945787285.1 uncultured Desulfuromonadales bacterium | reverse complement strand
CCGGCACAGGGCACCTCACACCCCCTCAATGGGCCTGGTGCCCGGCTCCGCCTCGGCATGGCTGCGCACCACGATCATCTGGGCCAGAATGCTCACGGCGATATCGGCCGGGGTGTTGCTCCCCAGGGGGATCCCCACCGGCATATGGACCCGGGCGATCTGTTCATCGCTGAAGCCAAGCTTACGCAGGTTATTCTCGAAGGTGGCCCGCTTGGTTCTGCTGCCTACCACGCCGATAAAGGCCGAGGCCACTGGCAAGACCCGTCGCACCACCTCCTCGTCGCGCTGGTGCTGGTGGGTAGCGACCAGAAAGTAGGTATCCGGATCCGACTCAAAGGCACTGCAGAAGTCTGCGGGTTCCACCGCATGAACCTGCTGGGCGCTGGGAAAACGTTCTGCCGTCGCCACCTCCAGCCGCTCATCGACCACCGTCACCTCGAAACCGGCTTCGGCCGCCATCAGCGCCAAAGAACGGCCGATGTGCCCGGCACCGAAGATCACCAGTCTGGAGGGGCGGTCCACACGCTCGAAAAAGACCTCCATCGCCCCGCCGCAGACCATCCCCAGGTCGTTGGCCAGATCGTAGCTGCGCGTCTCGGGGGCCTGGTGCCCCTTTTCCAGCATGGTCCTGGCCTCCTGCGCCACCCGGTATTCGATGGAGCCGCCCCCGACGGTGCCGTGCTGGCCGTCGTCCCAAACGACCATTCGCGCCCCGGGCTTGCCCGGCACCGAGCCGGAACCGGAGACGACGGTGACCAGAACACAGGGCTTTCGGTTCTTGATGAGATCGGCCAGCACCCCCAACAGTCTTTCCATGCAATCCTCCCAGAAAATTAGACATTAAAAGTTTAGCACAGGGTTCACTGAATCGTTCCGAAGGGGCCACTTTTCTGATCGGGAACTTCGTATTCGCTACCGCCCCGTCTACTCTGTGGTCAAACCGCACAAAAAAGCGAGGCTGCCTTCCTTCTGGCAGCCTCGCCTGTTTCACTCCGGTAATTCGAAGCGCTCGGTGGTTAATGAGCCTTGGTCGGGTGACATACGTTGCCCGGGTCTTCGGTCGGCCGACCGCAGTTGCCGCATTCGTATTCATAGCGGGCTTTTTCTTCCTTGCACATGTTGTTGGCGCTGGCATCAGGCCCACAGTGGTCCGCGCGGCTTTCGAGTGCAACAGGGTTGCACAGATGAGCTTTGTTTTCGGTGATCATTCCGCATTGCGTACATTCATAGGTTGCGTTCATTACGGTTCTCCCAAAGCTGAAAAAACTGCCGGGAGACAGGAGGCCACAAGGAGGAATGCCGTTTACCGAAACCAACTGACCAGCGGCACGGCCTCCTGTCTCGCCCCGGCGGTTTCGATCTGTTTGATGTTATTATAGCACTATTTTTTTAAACATCAGTTGCTGGTGGGTATAGGATACACTGGTATGAGCAGCCCCATGACAACCTTTGCTACTGGCGGAGCAGACACCCATGAAAAACAAAGAGAACCTTCTCCATTTCTGGTTCGGTCAAATCCCGGCTTCGGGCAAGGTCGACCCGCAGCGCCTCAAGCTCTGGTTTGGTGGCGACTCTTCCACGGACAGGGAAATAAAAGAAAAATTTGAACACCTTCTGATTCCCGCCCTGGCGGGAGACCTTGACGACTGGTCCGATTCGCCCCACGGAACCCTGGCGTTGATTGTGCTGCTCGACCAGTTCCCCCGCAATATTTTCAGAAAGACGGCTGAAGCCTTCGCCTGCGACGAGCGGGCTTTGGAGCTGGCGCTGGCGGGGATCGATTCAGGGCAGGACCGGGCCCTTTCCATTACCGAACGGGCCTTTTTCTACATGCCGCTGGAGCACTCGGAATCGCTGGAAATGCAGAAACTTTCGGTGGAGAAATTCGAGTACCTGCTTGAAGAGGCACCGGAACCTTTGAAAAAGATGTGCGCCTCGTTTCTCGACTATGCGGTGCGCCACAAGGAAATCATCGAGCGATTCGGGCGCTACCCCCACCGCAACCAGGCCCTCGGGCGAGAATCGACCGGGGAAGAGGTGGAGTTTCTCAAGCAGCCCGGTTCTTCCTTCTGACGCCGTAGTGCCACGACAATGCATCATCCATCAAAAAACCAAGTCAAATGCATCCTCACGCGGAGACGCAGAGACGCGGTAAATGCTTTAAGGACTTGAAAATCTAATATCTTTTTGTTTTTTGCAGTTACTGCGACCCTGTCTGCGTCTTTAGAGAGCGAAGCGAACGAGCGTGAGATTGAATTTAGCTTTTGTTTTTCAGAAGAACCATACCCCCAAAGACAAAAAAACCATATCCAATCGACGCCGGTTCGGATAAAATCGCCTTGTCAAAGAGGTCTTTAACCGTCAGGGTCGCCGAGCGCCCCTGATTATTTTTTTGGAGTACCACGATGTACGGTTGGCACGGCAAACTTCTGAAGGTCGATCTTTCCTCCGGCAACTGGCGGATCGAGGAGCTTCCGGAATCTTTTCTGCATAACTACCTGGGAGGCCGGGGGCTGGGGGTGCGCCTGCTGCGCGAGACTTTCCGCCTCGACCCTTTCGATCCGGAAATGCCGCTGGTCTTTGCCTGCGGCCCCCTGTGCGGCAGCAGCGCCCCGACCTCGGCGCGGCTTGCGGTGGTCTCACGCTCACCGTTGACCGGCACCATTTACGACTGCTCGGCTGGGGGCCGCTTCGCCTACCGCCTCAAGGCCAGCGGCGTCGACGCACTGATGATCACCGGCAGGGCCGCGGGACCGGTAACACTCGCCATCGGGCCGAACCGGGTGGAGATTCTCGACGCAGCAGCCCAGTGGGGCAAGACCGTCAAGGCGACGGTCAGAGAGCTTGAGTCGCACGGCAGCGTGGCGACCATCGGCCTGCCAACATCATGATGGGCGAAGGCAACTCGGTGGGCCGCGGCGGCCTCGGCGCGGTGATGGGGAGCAAAAACCTCAAGGCCATCGCGGTCAACGGCGACACCAAACCGGCCGTCGCCGACCCGCAGCGCCTGCAGGCGACCCGGCAGGACGTGATGCGCCTGTTCAATGCCTCGCCGATCATCTTCGGCCAGCTCGGCATCGCCGAGTACGGCACCCCCGCCCTGGTCGACTTGATGATGCAGCGGCGCATGGCCCCGACCCGCAACTTTCGCCAGACCCACTTCGAGCAAGCCGTCAACTACTCGGGGCCGGCGATCCGCAAGGCCTACCCGGTGAAGAAGGACGGCTGCTACGGCTGCCCGATCCAGTGTAAAAAGAGCACCCAAAGCGGCGAGCACCTGCCCGAATACGAAACCGTCTCCCACTTCGGCGCCTTGAACGGCATCTCCGATCTGCATTCCATCGTCAAGTCGAACACCCTGTGCAACGAAATGGGGCTCGACACCATAACCGCCGCGGCCACCCTGTCGGCCTGGGGCGAGCTGGAGGGACGTTTTCCCGAGGCCTCCGAAGTCGGCGATCTGCTCGAAGCGATCGCCCTGCGCCGGGGCATCGGCGACAAACTGGCCGAGGGGTCGCGGCGCCTGACCGAAGCCGCCGGCAAAGCGCAGCTGTCGATGAGCGTCAAGTCCCTGGAGCTGCCGGCCTACGACCCGCGCGGCGCCTACGGCATGGCCCTGGCCTACTGCACCAGCAACCGCGGCGGCTGCCACCTGCGCGCCTACCCGATCTCCCACGAGATTCTGCGCAAGCCGGTCCCCACCGACCGCTTCTCCTTTGCCGGCAAAGCCCGCATCATCAAGATCGCC
>CALZIC010000507.1 GCA_945787285.1 uncultured Desulfuromonadales bacterium | reverse complement strand
GCTGGAAAACTTTCATAAAGCCGGTCAACAGATGAGCAAACTGGTGCGCGAGCTGCAGGAAATCGCCATGACCATCCGCATGATTCCGGTCTCCGGCCTGTTCCGCCGCATGATCCGACTGGTTCATGACCTCTCGGTCAAGTCGGGTAAACTCGTCGAACTGAAACTCTCCGGCGAAGAAACCGAGGTCGACAAGACCGTTATCGAAACGATTACCGACCCCCTCGTGCACCTGATCCGCAACTCCCTCGACCACGGTCTCGAACCCCCCGAGGAAAGAGTCAAGGCCGGCAAGCCTGAAAAAGGGACGGTACAGCTTTCGGCCCGCCACGAAGAGGGCGAGGTGTGGATTACCATCGAAGACGACGGTCGGGGGCTCAACAGGGATAAGATCCTCGCCAAAGCCATGAGCAAGGGACTGATCGAAGGGGACGGTTCGGAACTGAGCGAAAAGCAGATATTCAATCTGATCTTCCAGGCCGGGTTCTCCACCGCAGACAAGGTCACCGACGTTTCCGGCCGCGGCGTCGGCATGGACGTGGTGCGGCAGAATATCGAAAAGATCAAGGGGAAGATCGAGGTCTACAGCAAGGAGGGGGAGGGAACCCGCCTGGTCCTGCGCATCCCCCTGACCCTGGGAATCATCGACGGCATGATGGTACGGGTCGGGGACACCAAGTGCATCGTCCCGACCCTCGCCATCAAGGAGGCCTTCCGCCCCACCGAAGAGGCGATCACCACCACCCCCGACGGACAGGAACTGGCCAAGGTGCGGGAAAACTTCTTCCCGGTCACCCGCCTCCACTCGGTGCTGCAGAAAACCCCAGACTCTCTCGAGTTGAGCGTGAGCGAAGGGATCCTGATTCTCCTCGAATACCAGGACAAGGGAATCTGCCTCTTTGTCGATGAAATCGTCGGCCAGCAGCAGACCGTCATCAAGGGACTGTCCGACTATATCGGCAACGTACGCTGGGTTTCCGGCTGCACGATTCTCGGCGACGGCGAAGTCTGCCTGATTCTCGATGTCGGCCACCTCGTCGATATGTACGATCTGAAAGAAGCGATCTCGGCCTGAACAATCAAGCCGTTGACTGAAATTGACGTCGAAAGGCCCGCATAATACAGGAGTGAAACCATGCCTGAAGCCAACCAGAAAGCCTACCTGAACACCGCCCTCGCCGAGGAGAGCGAAGACACCCAGAAAGGGAAATTTCTGACCTTTCACCTGGCGAATGAAGACTACGGCATCGAAATCCGCTTCGTGACGGAAATCATCGGCATCCAGAAGATCACCGAGGTTCCGGACATGCCGGCTTTCGTCAAGGGGGTGATCAACCTGCGCGGCAAAGTGGTCCCGGTGATGGACGTGCGGACCCGGTTCAACCTTCCGGCCCGCGACTACGACGACCGCACCTGCATTATCGTCGTCAATATCGACGACAAGGCGGTCGGCCTGGTGGTCGACAAGGTCAACGAAGTCGCCGACATTCCCGAAAAGCAGATCGAACCGCCGCCGCGCACCAACAAGGAGGGGACTCGCTATATCGAGGGTATGGGCAAGATCAACAACGAGGTCAAGATCCTCCTTGATGTACAGCGGCTGCTTTACAGCGAGGAGCTGACGGCCATCAGCGCAAGCGCCGAAAGCTAGGCTGAGAACACCGGCAGCCCGGCCCCGCCTGCAACCAACTGCCGCCACGGGGGCTACAAACGTAACCGACTGGGAAACACCATGTCCGGATATTTAATGGAAATCAGCGATCAGGAATTCAAACTGATGCGCGACCTGATCTACCGACGCTTCGGCATCAACCTGACCGACCAGAAACGCTCGCTGATGGTCGGGAGGCTGCAGAAAATCATGCGCGCCTCAGGCTTTCAAAGTTTTCAGCAGTATTACGAGAAGCTGGTCAACGACACCAGCGAAAAGGCGCTCAGCGACCTGATCGACCGGATATCGACCAACCATACCTACTTCAACAGGGAAAAGGACCATTTTGACTATTTCCTTCACACCGCCCTGCCGCAGGCTGTCGCCCGCCTGAAAGAGCAGAACCGCAACGACCTGAGGGTCTGGTGCGCCGGGTGTTCCACGGGGGAGGAGCCGTACACCCTGCTGATGCTGATGAAGGAATTTTTCGGCAGTGAGTACAGCCGGTGGGACGCGGGCATTCTGGCGACCGACATTTCCCAGCGGGCGCTGTCGATCGCCAAAGAAGGGGTCTATGCGAACGAGCGGGTGTCGACTCTGCCCAAGGAGCTGCAGAACCGCTATTTTCAAAGGCTTAACGATGGCACCAGCAGAGTCGTCGATCCCATCCGGCAGGAAGCGACCTTTCGCCGCTTCAACCTGATGAACGCGACCTTCCCTTTCAGCAAGCCGTTCCAGATCATCTTCTGCCGAAACGTGATGATCTACTTTGACCAGCCGACCCGGGAAACCCTGGTCAGCAAATTCCACCGGCTGAC
>CALZIC010000506.1 GCA_945787285.1 uncultured Desulfuromonadales bacterium | reverse complement strand
GCCGGTGGCCAGATCGACCACCACAAGCGCCCCGGCCCCCGAATCGGTGAGGTACGCGACCTGCCGCCGGGTATCGATGCGCACATCGTTAAGGTAGCTTTCAGGGCCGATGGCGGGCTCTGCGAAACGGATGGTCTGGATGATTCGGTTCGATGCCAGATCGACCTTCAACAGCTTGGGACCACCGGGGATAACCCCCTGAAACTTGGGGTTGGCCGGGTCGAGAATCCAGAGGAAACCGTCCCGGTCCACCACAACGCTCTGAACGCAGACGAGCTGATCGGCCGGGTTAAGCGAGGGCTCCCAGCGGTTGATCCCCGCATCGGGATAGGGGGAAACGCTGCCGTCGGGGTGCAGCTCTGCGACGGAGAAGGGGACCTGGTCGGACCAGCGCGGATAATTGACAAACATGCGGCCATCGGCTGCGACCGCGACGCCTGTCCACTGCCGCTCACTGCGAGCCACCTCCACCAGCGAGGCTGGCGCGACAGCGGAGGGTGGCACCGGGGGCTTTAAAAGTTGGATGACCGCCTCGGCCGCGCTGGCGCTTGAGGCCGGGTTCTGTCCGGTGACCAGCTTGCCGTCGACCTCAACGTGCCCTTGCCACAGGGGGCCGTCGATAAAACGGGCGCCAAGTTCGCGCAGTCTCGACTCGAGCAAAAAGGGCATCGCCTTGTCGAGCTCGACCGCAACTTCCTCCTCATCGGTGAAGGCGGTGAGGGTTTTGCCGGCCACCAGGGGGGTGCCATCCGGTTTCCGGGCGCCGACCAGGCCGGCGGGGCCGTGGCAGACGGCGGCGATCACCAACGGTCTTTTCCAGCTCCACGGCCGCTCGCGCCCATTCCAGGACTTTGCCCCCGTCCTTCAGGCTGCGCGGGTCGACCGGGGCCTGTCCCCCCTTGGGGCTGGCCACGGTGACCTCGAATCCCGTCTCTTTGAATCTCAGATAGGGGACGGCAAACTCTTCCAGCCACAGCCCGGTCGGCTTGTTTTCGCTGATCTGACCGCTGCCGGTGACGACCATGAGTATCCTGATTCCGGTCTGGGCAAAGCCGGAGGAGGAAGAAGCCAGAAGCAGAAGCCCGAGCAGGATGCATATTTTCTTCATGATTGGCTCCTATCGGTTGAGCCGGTGGGCAAAGGGGGCTTTTCCGGGGGGCAGCCCTTCGGCGGGTCGATGCCGCATCAGCGAATAAAGTTCATCATGGTTTTGCGCTCTATCGCAGGCGCTTTCACCGCGCCCTTGCCGTTTTCGACCAGCTTCATCAGGTACGCCATGTTCTTGCCCAGCACCCGCATGATCTGCCCGCCCTCGGCATCCTGGGTCGCTTCGCCGGGGCGGGTGCCGTGAATGACGTTCCAGTAGTTGGAGGTCGGTATCAACATCTCGGAATAGCACAAAAAATTGTTCAGCTGGTCGAAGGTCGGCAAACCGCCGGAACGGCGTACCGCGACCACCGAGGCGCCGACCTTGTGGCGCAGCAGGCTGCCGTTGACCCCGGTCACGTAAAAGGCCCGGTCCAGAAACGATTTCATGGTGCCGGCCATGGCCGCGTAATGAACCGGCGAGCCCAAAAGGATGCCATCGGCCTGCTTCATTTTCTGAATCCACTCGTTGACCTCGTCCCCCGGCAGCACGCATTGCTCGTTTTTGTTTTTTATGCACTGGCCGCAGGCGGTGCAGCCCCGGATCACTTTATTGCCGACATGAATGATTTCCGTTTCAATCCCTTCTTTTTCAAGTTCGGCGGCCACCATGGTTATGGCGTGAAAGGTATTGCCCTCTTTGTTGGGACTTCCGTTAAAAGCCAGCGTTTTCATAACTCTTTTCTCCCTTTGCGTGAATAGTCATCGATTGCGTTCTTTCGTTTCCAAGGATGATGCTTTCAGTGTGCATCACCAAAAAACGGCGTCATGGCCTGTATATCCTTTATCCCAAGTTTGTGATAGCGCAAATAATAAACGCCGGGTTGATTTGATGCGAACCAGTATAGTAGCCTGACTCATGCGAAAAAAGACCCCTATCGGCAAAACATCTTTGCTTCAGGAGCAACAATGAAGACGCGTTTGGACGAACTGCTGACCTTCGTCGCCGTGGTGGAGTGCGGCCGGATCAGCCTGGCGGCCCAGCAGCTGGGACAGAACCCCTCGAGCATCAGCCGCACCCTGGCCCGGCTGGAGGAGAAACTCGGCGTCACTCTGCTCGCGCGCACCACCCGGCGCCAGGAACTGACCGAGGAGGGGCTCTTTTTTCTCGAACGGGCGCGGCGTATCCTCAGGGAAATGGACGAGGCCGAAGACCTCCTCTCGGAAGGGAGCCGGCAGCCGGCGGGGCGCCTGCGGGTCGATACCGCCTCCCCCTTCATGCTGCACTGCGTCCTCCCCTATGTGCCCGAGTTCACCCGGCGCTATCCGCGGATCGAACTGGAGCTGACCAGCAGCGAGGGGATCATCGA
>CALZIC010000505.1 GCA_945787285.1 uncultured Desulfuromonadales bacterium | reverse complement strand
CGTGTGCCACCAGCACCGCCCCCGCCTTGCCGAAGTTTTCGTTGCCGCCGGTGTGGTCGCCATGCCAGTGGGTATTGAGGACGAACTTCACCGGTTTGGCGCTGATTTCGGAAATCGCCGCCTGAATCTTCGCGGTAAGGGGGGCGAACTGATCGTCGATCATGAAGACACCGTCCTCCCCGGCCGACACGGCGATATTTCCTCCCCGACCGGCGAGCATGTAGAGCCCGTCGGCCACCCTTGTGGTTTTTATTTCAACGCCTGAAAAATCCTGGCCTGAGACCGAAGCGGTCAGCAGAAAGAGTATTGACGCCGCAAAGGCAATACTTTTAGGAAACATGATCGGACTCCCTGTGATGCATGAAAAGGGTTTATGCCATGCGTTCATGCTATCGCATCGGTACACAGATTCAACCGTCCCCTATTCCGTCCTCGTTGGTCCACTTGTTGGAAAAGCACAAAATAAAAAAACCGCTTGAGGCAATTGACGCCTCAAGCGGTTGCGATGGTGGGAATGGGGTTCCGGATTCTGCCTGACTGTCACTCAGACCGGGCCCGTTCAACTTTGATCGAAAACAACCAGCTTCCTGTCGGGCGGGACCGTTTTCAACTGCTCGTCCAGCCAATCGGATACCTCTTTCAGATCATACGGCTTGCGAAAGACCTTGCATCCGAGTTCTTCCGCTTTACCCAGTTCCCCGGCATTCCAGGTTCCCGAGAAGATCGCCTTGTTGCTGACCATCCCCTTGCACCCCCTGCGGCACTGGGATTCGACGAAATCAAGCCCCGTCATGTTGGGCATCTGGTTGTCGGTGAGCAGAAAATCGCCGCAGGCGTCTTCATGAGGACAGGGGGTCTCCGGGTCGGTATAAACAGGGCACGCCGTCGGGTCGGAAAAGCTGAGCACCTCGTACCCCTTTTGCTCAAGCAGCATGGTGACCAGCGCCCTGCTGGCGTTATCATCTTCGATGACGATAGCTCTTGGTTTCATCGATCTCCATCCTTATTGATTACCTGATTGGTTCCCTTTACCATACCCCAAGTAGGCAGCAGAATGTAAGCCCCTGCAACTCTGATCGATCCAAACGGAAATAACACGGCCTTTGCCGCCATCCAGAGCATGGCAAGTTCGACATTCCCCGGTCGCTTCTGTTATCATAGTCCGGAACTTACACGGAGTATTCATTTCAATTTTCTGTTAGGCCACAGGATTCAATGACTGCAACATCAGCCAAAAAATCTCCCCCGCCCCTCTGGCTTCTGCCCTTGACCTACGTCCTCTGGTGTCTTTTCAACCTGGCTGTTCTGGCAGTTGGCGACCTGGCCTTCTACAGCGAGCCCCCACCGCTCGTCATTTCGCTTTCGGCTATTTTCTTTGTCCTGCTGGCCTCATTGGCCACGGCATTTTTTGCCATCTACCTGGAACCGGTCTTTCGCGGAGCCCGCTCCCTGCGCATCGGCTTTCTGCTGGGGACGCTTGCTATCGGCTGCGGCCTCTACCTTTTTTCAGGCAAGACCGGCCCCGGCCCCGCCTGGCTCAACTGCTTCGGCTCGGCCAACCTGCTGGTGGCCGCCATGCTGCTGGGCAGCTGGATGGTCGAAGCGCTCAAGCGGAGATCGTTCAGGGACTCGAGACCTACTACCACGGGGGAATGGAGGGCCCGGCACCGATCGGAGAATTCCTGCTGGTAAAAATCGCCGTGCCCGGATTCACGCTGCCCGTTCCGGTCTTCGGGGTCGCCGACTGGGTTATCGTCGCTTTTCTGGTTTCCGCTTCGATGAAGTTCAACATGAACGATAACCTCGCCGGCCCCGGCCTGACCGCCATGGCCGAGCAGCAAAAGCCCCGCCTCTTTTTTCCCGTCAGCGCCCTCGGCCTGCTTCTGGCGGTACTGCTGGCCCAGGGCCTCGGCCTCCCCCTTCCGGCTTTGCCGATCGTGGCTGCAGTCTTTCTCGCATTTATCCTGATCCGATACCCCGCCTCCCGTCACCTCGCCGGTTCCGACTGGTACATTCTCCTTGGCGCCTCCGGCCTTCTCGCCGGCCTGATCGCCCTGCCGCTATAGCTATCAGCTATCAGCCTACGGTACCCTTGCCCCCGAAGGGCGGGAGGGATACGCTATAAGTAGGCCCTCCAAAAAAGAAGGGGCCTCCACAGAAAGGAGGTTTGTCATGGGAGAACGCATCTCTTTTAACATCAACGCCGAACTCCACGAAAACAGCCATGGCGACCTGGCGATCAAGTTTCCCGGACCGGCCGTCTATAGTGAGGTAGGCACCGAGCCAGAAGCCCGGTTCCAGAAAGACGGAATCGAGATGCTCGAGTTTCGTCATCACCCCGCAAGCTGGTCCAAAATTACGGCAAGGGAACTGGAAAACCGGGATTGGCACTGCATTGCCATGCTCGGATTCCTCGAAGGGGATGCCAAACGCCCTGCCGTCGAACTGGAAGTCGATCCGAAGGAGATGGGAAAACGGGCAAAGGACTACCTTGCCGATGCCATCGGGGCAGGATAGGAATCTGAAAACCTGAAAACCTTGGGGACACGATCAGCCGCACAGTGCACTTGTGCATCCGGTCAGGGACAGGCCCCCATGTCCCTGTGCAGTTCATCACGCAACCTGCGGGCGGTGGGGCCGACCTTCCCCTGGTTGATGGTGAAATCGTCGACCTTGACCACAGGCATCACTTCGAGGGATGTGGAGGTGATAAACACCTCGTCGGCGAATTTAAGATCCTGCAGCTTGTACTCGCCGGTGATGACGCGCAGGTTCATTTTTTCTTCGCAAAGACGCATGATGGTGGAGCGGGTCACCCCCTCGAGAAGCCCGGTGGAGGCGTCGGGCGTAAAAACCCAGTTGTCCTTGGTCCAGAAGATATTCGACGATGCCCCCTCGCAGATGTGGTCCTTGTTGTTCAGCATGATCACCTCAAAAGCCCCCGCGGCCTTGGCTTCGAGCTTGCCCAGCAGGCTGTTCAGGTTGCTGATCGACTTGATTTTCGGGTTAATGGCCTCCGGAGCGTTGCGGCGCGTTTGAGCCACGTTCAGATTAATGCCCCGGTCGTAATGGGCCTGCTCGAACCCTTCAAACTCCCTGGCGATAATCAGCACGGTCAGGTCATTGTC
>CALZIC010000504.1 GCA_945787285.1 uncultured Desulfuromonadales bacterium | reverse complement strand
TCAGCTTCCCTTTATCAACGGCACACCCATTTCGGGAGAGGTGTCCTTCATCTATCCCTACGTCGAGCCCAAAACCCGCACCGTCAAGGCCCGCATCGAACTGGGAAACGCCGACTTTGAACTCAAGCCCGACATGTATGTCAACGTACGCCTGCAGAGCGAGACGTTCACGGGCGCCCTGGCGATCCCGGCCGAAGCGGTCCTGCACTCCGGAGAGAAAAAGACCGTGTTCGTCGCACTGGGCGGGGGCAAATTCGAGCCGCGGCAGGTCAAGACCGGGCTTCAGGACCGGGACGGGCAAGTGCAGGTGATTCAAGGCCTGCTCGAGGGGGAGAAGGTCGTCACCTCGGCCCAGTTCATGCTCGACTCGGAAAGCAAGCTGCGCGAAGCGATCCGTAAAATGCTCGAACCGGAAAAGGATGAACATATCGGCCACGACATGGAGGGCGCAGAAGAATCCCTCGATGACCTGTTCGGAGAAGAGCCGAATCGCCTGCCTGTAGGAGCGACTTCAGTCGCGAAGGTTTTGACCGACCACCAGTCACTGCCCACTGACCACTGCCTACTGGATTTTACAATGCTTGAAAAAATCATCGAATGGTCGATTCACAACAAGTTCATGGTGGTGCTCCTTACCGTGTTCGCCATCGTGGCCGGGGTCTATTCCCTCGGCAAGACGCCGCTCGACGCCATTCCTGACCTCTCCGACGTTCAGGTGATCGTCTTTACCGAGTATCCCGGTCAGGCCCCGCAGGTGGTGGAGGACCAGGTCACCTACCCGCTGACCACCCAGATGCTGGCGGTCCCTCATGCCAAGGTGGTGCGCGGCTATTCCTTCTTCGGTTATTCCTTCGTCTATATCATTTTCGAAGACGGCACCGATATGTACTGGGCCCGGTCGCGGGTTCTCGAGTATCTCAACTATGCAGCCGGAAGGCTGCCGGCAGGAGTCACCCCGGCCCTGGGGCCCGATGCCACCGGGGTCGGCTGGGTCTACGAGTACGTGCTCGAGAGCGACCGCCACGATCTGCAGCAGCTGCGCTCGATTCAGGACTGGTACCTGCGGTACGAACTCACTGCCGTCGACGGGGTCTCCGAGGTGGCGTCGATCGGCGGCTACGTCAAGCAGTACCAGGTGGCTATCGACCCTGACCGGCTGCTGGCCTACCACATCACCATCCCGCAGATCCGCAAAGCGATCCAGCGCAGCAACAACGACGTGGGCGGCCGACTGGTGGAGATGGCTGAGACCGAATTCATGGTGCGCGGGCTCGGTTACATCCGCTCGGTCGAAGACCTGGAACAGGTCGTGGTCGGTAGCGACAACCGGGGGACGCCGATATTGCTGCGCGATCTCGCTCGGGTCGATATCGGCCCCGAGCTTCGACGCGGCCTGGCAGAGCTCAACGGCGAGGGTGAGGCGGTCGGCGGCATTATCGTCATGCGTTTCGGCGAGAACGCCCTGGAGACGATCGAGCGGGTCAAGGAGAAGCTCGAAGACTTGAAGGTCGGCCTTCCCGAGGGGGTTCGCATCAAGACCGTCTACGACCGAAGCGGCCTCATCGAGCGGGCGGTCGACACCCTGAAGGAAAAGCTGATCGAAGAGAGCATCGTGGTGGCGGTGGTGACGGCGCTCTTCCTCTATCATCTGCCGAGCGCCCTGGTGGCTATTTTCACCCTGCCTGTGGCGATTTTGCTGGCTTTCGTCGTCATGCATGCCCAGGGGATCAACGCCAACATCATGAGTCTGGGCGGTATCGCCATCGCCATCGGCGCCATGATCGACGCCGCCATCATCATGATCGAGAATGCCCACAAGCACCTCGAACGCGATCGCGGCAAGAAGCCCCACTGGGAGATCATCCTGGCCGCCTCCAAGGAAGTCGGCCCGACCCTGTTCTACTCCCTGCTTGTCATTACCGTCTCCTTCGTGCCGGTCTTTACCCTGCAGGAGCAGTCGGGCCGGCTGTTCAAGCCGCTGGCCTTCACCAAAACCTACGCTATGGGGGCGTCCGCTCTGCTGGCGGTCACCGTCGTGCCGATTCTCATGGGCTGGTTCATTCGCGGAAAGATCAAGCCGGAACACGCCAACCCGGTGAACCGTCTGTTGATCCGCCTCTATCACCCGGTGGTCGATTTCGTCCTTCGCTGGCGCAAGGCGACGCTGCTGGTGGCGCTG
>CALZIC010000503.1 GCA_945787285.1 uncultured Desulfuromonadales bacterium | reverse complement strand
TTATGCTTTCTTTAAAAATGTAAATTTCTAAAAATTCAGGCTTAAAAACAGTAAAGACGGCGGCAGTTTCATCGCTTAAAAAATTCCAAAATGAAATATCGGGTGAGCCACCTCTTTCTATTTCTTCTTTAATTATCTCATTTTTGCATTCATTCGTAAGTTCAATTATTTGATGAAGGCTGAAAGAAGATTCAATGGACGATAGTTCTTCGCATATTTTTTTTTCAAAGTCTTGAATTGAATCCATATTCTTTATTTCTTTCAGCTAACAGGTATTAGACGAAGTTTATAGGTTTATAACTGTAGAAAAAAGTTTCTATATTTACATACGGTTTCTACAGCTAGAAACCCTCTGGTTTATATAAATAGAAACCTTTTGCCTCATTTCCAGTCACTTTGGGGTTTCTACTGCTATACGCTTTTCTAGCCGGGTTCCTGCGATGTTGGCGAATTGGACCCACCAGACTTTCTTTTTGGGATCCCAGCGGGCACCTGCTTTTCGGGCTAGATCTTGAAGTTTGGGTTCATCGATATTGATCTTTACCGGCACCACGGTCATCGGTGGGAAGTTTGGCCTGGGGGGCGGTTCCCAGTACGCTTCATCAACGATGAGTTCAACGGTTTTGATCCGTCTTCGGGTGGCTTCGTCGTAGCGGTAACGAACACAGACCAGGCGGTCTCCGTACTGAGCAAGGAGCTTTTTGGTCCCTTTTTGCCCAGGCTTCAAACGCGCCCGTGTTTTCATTCCTGCCCTCTTGCAAACAAAAAACCGCCTTTCCGGAGAGGTTCCGGAAAAGACGGCTTGATATCGACGGCGAACCCTTGGTTGTTCACGTCACCCTCCCCTTTTGTTCTATGATTTAGAATAATTACATTACAGAAGACATATTTTTACCTTTTTAGGGAGCCAGTTGTCAATCGGTAGTTGCCAGTTTTGTCAATTCAGGGGGCTGGCCTCTCCCGACCCCGGTCCTCGGCTACATGTCGAGATTCTCCTGCACAAAGGCCTCTACGCTATCGATCTGGTTCTGCAGATCGGCAATTTTAATTTCGAGGTCGAGAATTTCACTGTCCAGACGTTCTTTTCGCATGGTAATGAGTTTTTTTCGCCCAGCAACCTCTTCCTTGGCCTGCTCTATGGCCTGCAGAGTTTCGCCTGACTCGGTTCTGGCCTCATCTTCAAGCTGCTCCTCTCGTTGGGAGAGCTGCATCAGAAAATCTTCGAAACGCTCCAGGTTGCCTCTGGAGTGTTCCAGATCGCGCTCAAGCATCTCGATCTTTCGGGATCGGAAATTGAGGTAGGCGATGGCGGTGTTCAACCTGTTGACAGCGAGTTGCTGCTCAAGGGCCATCGACTGGTCGAGCATCAGCCGCTCGAGGGTCTGAACCGAGGCGTCAAGTCGCCTTATGGCATCGATTAGCGAGACATCCTCCTCGTTGAGTCGCTCGGAACCGGCGGAGGCGAAGGCAGGCAGCGCCGATAGATGAAGGACGAAGAACAAAAGTGCAAGGTGTCGTTTCAATGGTTTTTCCTTTTCATGCGGGTTCTGGCGTTTTCAGACTTGTGTGGTAGGGCCTCAATAGACCCCCATCATGCGCAGATGACGCAACAGATTCACCATCCCCATCAGTGCCACCATCAGTCCGGCTCCGCGCTCGGCGCTCTGGGCGGCGGTGATGGCCATGGCATAGAGAAACCCGCAGGGGAGAAAGCCGAAGAGCAGCCCCAGGGGGAGCGCGGCCAGGGCCGGAGGAAGCTGCCGAAGCCTGTGCACGGCACGGGTCAGGCTCTGGACCGGGCCGGCGAATTCGAGGCGCATGAAGTTGAGGCGGGCGAAAAGCCCGGCGGTGCCGAGACCGAGCAGGATGACGAACAGGTCGGAGCCGACCAGGACGATGCGGGTCGCCCCGGCAAAGGCGTCGGTGAATGCGATGGCCGAACCGAGCCAGCCGACCAGAAAACCGATCAGGGCATAGGTGGCGGTGCGGCCTGCGTTGTAAAGGAGGTGAAATGAAGCGCCTCCACGGCGCCCCTCACCGGAGAGGGACAGGGCGGCGACGATGCCGCCGCACATGCCGATGCAGTGACCGGAACCGAGGAGGCCGGTGACCAGCGCCATGGAATAGAGGGGATCGATCAATTGAGCAGGACCCGTTCGATATCGAAGACGAAGGTTTCGACCCTCCCCTCCCCGGCATCGACCTCAAAGGTTGCCTGCCACGCCCCCGCCATGGTGAAGAGGAGTTCGCCGATGTACCCCTGGGTGCCGCTGGTGACTCGGGGGCGGTTTTGGGGCATGGCCATTGCCGGCATAGTCAGATCGCAGGTTACCGCCGCGCCGAGCTGCTGGTCACCGTCGGGGCCGACAATATTCAGCCGAAACAGAATGGGACGCATGGCATAGAGGGGCTCGGCCGCCAGATCGAGAGACGCCCGG
>CALZIC010000502.1 GCA_945787285.1 uncultured Desulfuromonadales bacterium | reverse complement strand
GAAAATCTCGCCAAGAAACTTCGCCTTGGGTGAGAGCCCATGAAGGTCGTCGATAAGCCCAGTAAAGAAGATGACCAGCGCCCCGGCAAGAATTCCGCGTACCTGGTCGGTCATTTCTGCATAGACCAGCAAGGAGAACAGGAACGCCATAAAAATAGCCACCCCGCCGATACGGGGTATGGACCCTTTGTGAACCTTGCGGGAGTCGGGAACATCGACGTTTCCCGTGTCAAGAGCCCAGCGGCGCAGGGCGGGCACCATAATCAGCGCCGAAAAGAGCGCCGTCATGAATATAAACAAGTTATGCATCAGGTCCATTGGCAATCCCGTTTCGAATCAGACATTATTCAATTTATTCACGACAGCAAAACTAAAAACGCCCGTCCTCAAAATCGAGTGGGTGCAAAGTGTACACATTGGCAATTGGCAAGCGTTGACCCACGGACCAAGACTCATAGCCGCCCTTCTCTTCGGCGGCCCTGCCATCCCGGCAAGGAACCTCGACTGTGCGTCGCCAAGTTGCCCAGGCTTTGGCCTTGTCGAAGAAAGACCTATTAAAAAGGCGTCTTAGGGTATGCTCTTGAGGTTAATTTGGCAATCCAAAATAACCAAAGACAGCCGCCCCAAAGACTCGAGATGGCCGATAAATACCAGGCATTCCTGTTTCTGCACACCTGAAAGCCAATTCCACCAGAATGCCAGTTGCCAAAAACAAACTTAACTCCACCTGAAACCCTTCACCTAAAGGGATCGGGAAAATAAAATTCGTTTACGCTGCAACAACTTGCAATCGTTATTCCAAAACAATAGTCAACCTGCAATCGCGCGGAATGCTTTCTCACCGCAAATCTTAACGGCTTGGAATAACTTAAAACAAACCTAACAAAAAAATGGAGACCACCTTCGTACGAGTCATGATATGGGACGCCAACGCAGTTTTTTTGACACCATTGCCCCAGGGAAATACAAAAGGTAATCCACAAAAAGGCCTATCACCGCACCAGGCCTAAATTAAACCTGGACCCGTGAGCTGTGGCGAGAAAAGAATGTAAGTGCTTGGCCTGAATAAAGTGTTTCAAAAAAATCTGAGGCGCACCCACAGGTAAGTCGTTGATTTTTCGAACGCTCTGGCAGGTCAATGACTTGCGCTATTGCCCGGTCAGGACTCACGGATTCAGGTTAAAGATCAACGCGAAGCCCCGAACCGGAGAACACCCTCTCAATCTCCCTTTTCAACCCCTGCTTCGCCTCTTCATCACCGTGCACCAGTTTGATAAGCCCGGGAGTATAACGCATGCGTTTGATAAAATTAACCAGATTCTGTTGATCGGCGTGGGCCGAATAGCCGCTGATGGTGTGAATACCGGCCTTGATGGAATATTTTTTACCACCCAGAAAAACATATCCCCCCTTGGGGCCATACTGCTGAATCGCTCTCCCCGGGGTTCCTTGGGCCTGGTAACCGACAAACAGAATATCGGTTCGACTGTCACCGATCAGGCCCTTAAGGTAATTGACGATCCGGCCCCCTGCGCACATGCCGCTGGCGGCAATGACGATGCAGGGGCGGGCGGTCTTTTTCAGGTAGGCGACGGTGTTCAGGTGGTCCTGGTGGGTATCGACGGTGGTGAGCTGATCGAAGCTGAGTGGGTGGCGACCTCTTTTCAGTTTACGGCGCGCCTCGTTGTCCCAATAAGGTTGAAGCTTGCGGTAGACCTTTGTACCAATAAGGTTGAAGCTTGCGGTAGACCTTTGTAAAACGACTGGCCAGGGGAGAGTCGACGATAACCTCCAGATCCTCCCAGGGCAGGCCGCGGGCCGCGAAATGCTCACTGTTGCGATGCACCAACTCTTCGAGTTCATAGAGTAGTTCCTGGGTGCGACCGATGCTGAAGGCGGGGATCAGCAGCACCCCCCGATTCTCCAAGGCCCGCTCGATAACCTGTCTGAGTTTCTCGCGGCGTTCGCGTCTGCCTTCGTGCTCTTTGTCGCCATAGGTGCTTTCCAGCACCACCACATCCGCCCGATAAGGGGAGCGGGGGGCAGAAAGAAGCGGAGAGTACGGGGCGCCGAGGTCACCACTGAAAACGACTCTAAAATCGTGAGGGGTAATCTGTGATATGTGATCTGTTAATTCGTCTGTTGTTTGGCCGTTTACACATAACTCATTACTCTTTACGCCTTTTGAAATTTTACACTCAACATACGCCGACCCGAGAATGTGACCTGCTGGCTGAAGTTTGATCGCCAGATGGCAATCAGGGCCGCTGAAAACCTGTTGCCACTTTCGATAAGGCAGGGGGACGATCAACTTGCGGATTCGATCGAGAAATTTCTCAACCAAA
>CALZIC010000501.1 GCA_945787285.1 uncultured Desulfuromonadales bacterium | reverse complement strand
GGTATCGAACCGGTGGTCGGCGTAGGGAACCATGGGCGCAGGCAGGCGGTAAGGGCCCTGGCGCAGCGCCTCGAGAGTCACCTGGTCGCAAAGGGTGGGGGCGAGCAGGCGCTGCTGCCACTGGTCGGCGGGCAGGTCGAACTGATCGGCGAATGCGAAACGGCGGGCGAGGGCGGCAAAGATGTCGAAGTCGGTGCGGCATTCTCCCGGGGGATCGACGGCGCGATTGACCGGGCCGAGGCAGTTATGCCCGTAGCTACCGACGAAGTCATCTTCTTCCATAAAGGTGGTGGAAGGCAAAAAGATGTCCGCCTCGCGGGCGGTGTCGTCGAGAAAGAGTCCGGCGACCACCACAAAGGGGGTCTTCTCGAAAGCCTTTTTGACCAGGGCCGAGTTGGCGGCGCTGCCGATGGGGTTTCCGGCGGTGACAAAGATCATCTCGATGCCGGGATCGCGGGCTGCGAGGATCTCGGCCCCGATGCGCGGCAGCAGCTCGGGGTGGAGATGGTCGCCGGTGCAGTCCCAGTCAAAGGGGGCGTATTCCTCGAACCCCTGGCTGACCCCTCCGCCGGCGACGCCGATGTTGCCGGAGAGGGCGGCAAGGGCGTCGATGGCGCGGATAGCCAGGTGGGCGTGAAGATAGCGGTGCATCCCCCAGCCGAGGGTGACGGCGGTCGGCTGCGCCTCGTTGAACAGGGCGGCGAGGGCATGGGCCTGGTCGGTCGGCACATCGCAGCGCCGGCAGAGCTCTTCGAGGGAAAAGCGGCCAACGATTTTGCGGAATTCCTCGAAACCCTCGCTGTGCCGGGCGATGAAACCGCGGTCTTCGCTTCCCTGCTGCAGAATCAGTTTCGCGGCCGCCAATGCCACAAAGGCGTCGCTTCCCGGCGCGGGCTGGATGAACAGGTCGGCCAGAGCCCGGCTTTCGCTCGCCACCGGGTCGATGAGCACGACTTTGCCGCCGCGCCGGCGGACTTCGCGGGCCGTCCGGGCCAGCGACGGGTTGGTCACCACCGGGTTGCGCCCCCACAGGATCAGGTTGCGGCTGTTGGCGTGGTCGAGAGGGTCGTGGGAAATGCGGATTCCGAAGTCGAGGTCCTGGGAGCCCTGACCGGTGCCGCCGCAGAGCGATCCCTGCAGACCGGTCACGCCTCCGAACAGGTTGAAGAACCTCTCGCCAAGGAGTTTGAGCCCGGTGCGCTGGCCAGCGCCGCGATAGTAAAGGATTGACTCGGGACCGTGTTCGGCGCGAAGGGCTTTCATTTTCCCGGCGATCTCGTCCAGAGCTTCATCCCAGCCGATCGGCGAGAATTCTGTGCCATGCCGGCGCAGGGGGGTGAGGACCCTTTCGGGACTGGTGGCCCGGTGAACGAAATCGCGGCACTTGCGGCAGGCGAACCCGCGGGTTACCGGGTGTTCCGGGTTGCCGACGAGGCCGGTCACCCGGTCGTTGTCGACCTGAGCGATCAGCCCACAGGTGTTGGGGCAGTCGCGGGTGCAGGTGGTGATGGTCCGGTGTGTCATCGAAGGGCTCGGATGCTAGGAGGCTGTAGGACTTTGGGAGCCGTAGCGAGAAATTGACTGTTCGAGGCCAGATTTTCGAGAATTTGAGAGCGAATAGCAGGACTATTTGTCGAAAATTGTCGGAGATATGGCCCGATCAGCCGATTTCGCAGTAGGTTCATTTCAAAGTCCAACAGCCTCCTTGAGCGTCATAGGAGATTGCTTGCAGTATTTTCGATCGTCTCGAGCTCTTCCTGGATGGTTTCCAGGTTGAGACGGGAAAAGTCGATGTGGGGACAGCGGGTTTCAAGGGCCTCGAACGACTCGGGGTCGTGGAGCAGGCTGTTGCAGAGAAAGACGATTTCCGCCGCCAGATGGTCGTGGCTGGCCTTTTCGGGGGCATGGTGGAACCTGACGGCGTTGCGCACCATTTCGGGCAGCTGCCATTTGATGGTGAGCAGCGAGCCGGCTTGGGGATGGTGTGAGGCCAGCAGGCGTTCAGTTGTTTGCGTGTCTACATCGTATTCCTCAAACAGGGTGTAGAGGATGGTTTTGCCGATGTCGTGCAGCAGCCCGCAGACAAAGGCCTCCTCTTCGTCGAGGCCGACCGAGGCGCCGATACGCTTGGCGAGGAAGGCGCACATCAGGCTGTGGCGGAGGATCTCCTTGATCTCCAGGCTGTTCTTCATGATGATTTTGTTCAGGGAGTAGGCGGTGACGATGTTCAGCATCTGCTTGAAGCCGATAAAGACGATGGCGTGCTGCAGCGAGGTGACCTGCCG
>CALZIC010000500.1 GCA_945787285.1 uncultured Desulfuromonadales bacterium | reverse complement strand
AGCAGGATGGCCAGGGAGGTCCGCCCGTGGGCGGCATCGACCTCGCCGTTTTCGAGCAGGAGCTTGAGCACAATGGCGGTTGAGGAAAGGGTCAGCGCCATGCCGAGCACCGCGGCCGCCTGCGGTGGAATACCAAAGAGGCGCGCTGCGCCGTAAACCAGCAGGCCCGTTAAAACCACCTGGGTGAGACCGCTTTTGACCATCAGCCCCTTGAGGCGCAGAATGCGGCTGAACGAGAATTCAAGACCGATGGTAAAGAGCAGGAGGATGACGCCGATCTCGGCGATAACCTCGACCTCGTGCACTCCTTTGATCAGGTGAAAGCCGTAGGGACCGACCAGAAGACCGGTAACAAGATACCCGACAATCGGCGAAAGCTTCAGCCGGCTGAAAAGAAAGGCGTTGACCAGCGCCAGCCCCAGCAGGATCAGCATATCTTTGAGAAAAAACAGATCAGGCATTGCACGGCTCCCTGCTCAGTCGGCCCCGAAATGACCGCCGGGTGAAAACGCATGTTAAATCATAGCGGTAAAACCGGGTATCTGCACCTCGATGGCCGCCTGCAACTCAGGCTTGGCTGGAGTTTCTGATTCGCCCATAGACGGAACGTGCCACCGCGGCGGCCAGAAGCAGGCCGGTAAGGGGCATCGCCATGGAGGTCAAGGCGCTGCTCAACACCGGAAGGGCATGGTGCCCCATCGCATCGAGGACCAGAAAAAGGGTATAGGCAATATAATAGCCGAAAAGAAGCGCCCCTTCCCAGCGGCAGATGCGGTATCCGGTGTAGAAAATCGGCAGGCAGCACGCCATAACCACCACCATGACAGGGATGTCGAAACGCAGCGCCTGCTCGGAGACGGGAACCCCGCCAGGGGCCACCGCCGCGGTCAGGCCAAGGACCGCCAGGATGTTGAAGAGGTTGCTGCCGACGATGTTGCCGACCGCCATGTCCCTCTCGCCGCGCAAGCTGGCCATCACCGAGGTGGCCAGCTCAGGCAGCGAGGTGCCGATCGAAACGATGGTCAGGCCGATGAGCAGATCGCTCACCCCCCAGGCCCTGGCAATGGTTACCGCCCCGGTGACCAGCCAGTTGGATCCGACCCCGAGCAGGGCCAGACCGGCGAGAATCAGCAGCAACTGGCCCAGCAGGCCGCCCTTTGGCGCCGCACTCTGGCCATCGGCATCTGCTGCCTCTGAAGGCGCCCCTGAAAGGGCGCGGCTATCCCGGCGGCTGCGGCGAATGGCCCAGGCAGTGTAGCCCACCACCCCGGCGAACAATAGCAGACCATCGATGCGCCCGATAGCGCCGTCGAGGGCCATGCCCCAGGCGAGCAGAGAAACCCCCAGCATCAGCGGCACCTCGATACGAAGCAGCTGCCGGGAGACGACCAGGGGGGCGGCCAGAGCCGAGAGGCCGAGGATCAACAGGACATTGCAGATATTGCTTCCCACTACGTTGCCGACCGCAATGCCGGCCTGGCCGGAACTGGAGGACATCACGCTGACCCCCAGCTCCGGGGCGCTGGTGCCGAAGGCGACCACGGTCAAACCGACCACCAGCGGCGAGATGCCGACCGCGGCTGCCAGGCGCGACGCGCCGCGAACCAGCCATTCGGCCCCGAGGATCAGGGCGACAAAACCGGCGACAAAAAAGAACAGGGTTGCCCAATTCATTTAAAAAACTCCGTTATCCTTGACTTAACGCAGGGCTAGGCCTGCGTCGGCGCGCCTTGACAGCAACCAAAATGACTCAGAATTAACTGACACGATTAACCAAACAGCCCACTAGCATTTACCCGCGGGCGCCAGACATCGCCTCGAGCCGGGAAACGCGCTCTTCCATCGGCGGATGGGTCGAGAAGAGCTTGAGCATCGATGCACCAGTAAGGGGATTGACGATAAACATGTGGGAAGTGGCCGGGGTCGCCTCCTGCATCGGCACCTTCTGGGAGGCCTGCTGCAGTTTGCGCAGGGCACTGGCAAGGGCCTGGGGATTGCCGCAGATTCGGGCTCCCGAGGCATCGGCCAAAAACTCGCGGGAGCGGGAGACCGCCATCTGGATCAGCATGGCCGCCATCGGCGCGATAAACGCCAGGGCCAGGGAGCCGAGCATGCCGCCGCCGCCCTCTTCCTCATCATCGCCGCCGCCCATACCGAAAATCGCGGCCCACTGCAGCATGCTGCCGAGCATGGAGATGGCACCGGCGAAGGTGGCGGCCACGGTCGAAATCAGGGTGTCGCGATTCTGCACGTGAGCCAGTTCGTGGGCCATGACCCCCTCGAGCTCCTCTTCGCTGAGGATGCGCATGATCCCTTCGGTGGCTGCAACGGCAGCGTTTGCGGGATTACGCCCGGTGGCGAAAGCGTTGGGGCTGTCGTTGGGGATGATGTAGACCTTGGGCATCGGCATGCTTGCCTGCTGGGATAAACGGCGGACCATACCGTAGAAGGCGGGGCTCTCGGTTTCCGAGACTTCCTTTGCCTTGTACATTTTGAGCACGATCTTGTCCGAATACCAGTAGGAGAAGAAGTTCATGCCGCCGGCCAGGACGAAGGCGATGATCATGCCCGACTGGCCGCCGATGGCGTTGCCCATGGCGATCATGAGCAGAGTGAGACAGGTGAGAAGGAAGGTGGTTTTGAGGGTGTTCATTTCTTTTACCTCCATGCGTCGTTGCGCCGCAGGTAAAAGAAAAAGACCTTTACCCACGACTGTTGATATGCTGTGGATAAAGGTCTTGCAAATAGCGACTTTAGCGTCGTATTCCCGCGTCCGGGTGCCTGTGCACCGTAATGACGAATCACGGGCCGGCGATGTCTCCCGCCGGATGCTACTCCCCTTTAGTGAAGGGGATATTATTTTATCCGCTCTGCGGTGTCAACAAAAATTTGTCGAGCTTGGTTGAAGAGGGCTCCCGGGCCCTCAGGCGATATCGGGCCGGTCCCCCCGGGAGCGTTTGCGGTAAAAGGAGAACAGGGCCAGACAGACACCGCTGCCCATGGCGACCGCTCCGGCCAGAGCCAGGTTGGCGCCGGGATCGTAGTTGATGGTGAGGGCGCTGTAGGTGCGGCCCGGGCCCGCGCCACCACCCGGTCCCCCTCGAGAAGAACCAGCGAATTGATCATGTCGACCGGCCGGCCCGAGCGGCTGTAGACCGGTTCGAAGGCCTCCAGGCGCAGGTACATCCCCGGCAGGGCCAGGGGCACCGTCTGCCCGACCATCACCCGGGTCCCCTCGCTGCGAAAGCCGGCCATGCTCCCCCACAGGTAGGCGAAAAGAATCAGGACGAAGCCGAGGTGAATGAGATACTCGCCGCTTTTGCGCCAGCGCCTGCCAAAGGCCGCCACCCAGTCGACAAAGCAGCACAGGGTGTTGAGCCAGAGCAGAAAGAGGAGGAGTGCGGCGACCGGCAGCCACCAGGTCAGAGCCGGGGCGTTCACCGCCACCTCCGCCAGCCAGGCGCCGAAAGTCGCCTTGTCCATGGCCGAGAAGACCTGCGGGTTGCCCGGAATGACCAGAGAGCCTGCCATGACCACCAGGGTGGCGGCGCTGGCCAGCACGATGGCCAGCTTGAGCGAACAAAGAAGCTTCCAGAGCCTGTTTTCAAAGAGGGATGTTTTCATGGGAGCCTGACTCTCTTCAATCGAGGGGGTGGTTGCTGCTCATCAGCAGACCGATGCCGAGATAGGTGAACAGGACCACGCCGAAACCGGCGATGGAAAGGATGGCATAGCCGCTGCCCTGCCAGCGGCGAACGAACTTGGCGTGGCACATGCCGGCGAAGAAGAGCCAGACCAGTGCCGACCAGACCCCCTTGATGTTCCAGGAAAAGTAGTAGCCCCAGGCGACATAGGCCCAGATGCTGCCGAAGATCATACACAGGGTAAAGAGGCAGAAGCCGAGAAAGACCGACTCCTCGTTGAGCTTGCGCAGCAGGGCCAGGTCGGGGAGGAGCGGGCTGTGCACGCGCCTCTGCACCAGGTAAAGCACCCCGAGGGAGAAAGCCATGGCGAAAAAGGCGTAGCCGATGAAGGAGAAGGCGACGTGCAGGGTGAACAAGGGGGTATCGAGTGCCGGGATCAGCGGGGGGATGGCCGGATTGCGCGGCAGGGCGCTGCCGAGCAGCAGCAGGTTGCAGAACATGACGAACAGCCCCGCGGCGTGAATGCGGTAGCGCAGCTCGAAATACAGGTAGGTCGCCGCCAGCGCCCAGCTGAAAAAAAACTGGGTGGCGAACAGGTTGGTGACCGGCAGGTAGCCCGCCGTTATCCAGCGCCAGGCCAGGCAGAGGGTCTGCAGAAAAAAACCGCCCAGCACCAGGGTGAAGGCGCTGCGCCACACCCAGGGTCTGCGCAGCATCAGATGCAAAAGGTAGAGCGAAACGGCAATCAGGTAGGCGGCGAAGGCGCCGTGCAGGAGGAGCGGTTGCAGGGTGGTCATGGGCGTTTATCCTGTGCTTCGTAATTGTAATTTTTCAACAATACCTAACACCTGAAGACCGGCGGGTCGCGTCCCGCCGGTTTTCAGGGTTTTGCTTTGCTCTTTAGGGGCAAAACCGTCGGGACTCGCCCCGACAGGCGACCTACTTTTTGCAAGTTGCCAAAAAGTAGGCAAAAATCAGCTTCCCCTGCGGGGGGCATCTCTGTCGCCAGTGTTTTGCTAGTCTGGGGGCCATGGGTGCAGTTGACACGGACGGCGCTTCGTGGCGCCTCCCCTTAGGCGAGC
>CALZIC010000499.1 GCA_945787285.1 uncultured Desulfuromonadales bacterium | reverse complement strand
GATATGGCGGCGGCCTATGCCCGATGTCATCTGGTGGTCTGCCGGGCCGGAGCGACCACCATTGCCGAGCTGACCGCCTGCGGACGGCCGGCGATCATGATCCCCTATCCCTTTGCCGCAGGCGATCACCAGACGGCCAATGCCCAGGCCCTGGCGAGTCGGGGGGCGGCGCTGACCCTGCCCCAGGCTGAACTGAGCGCCGAGCGTCTGGCCCGCCTGGTGACCGATCTGATTCATGACCGGCAGCGGCTTCTGACCATGGGAAGCGCGGCCCAGATGCTGGCCAAAAAGGGGGCGGCCAGCGCGATTCTCCAAGAGTGCCGGACCATAGCCGGAAAATAGCTCCGGGGTCCTTTACCCGCAACCAAGAAGATATAAGCTTATGTATGGAAAAATTCGCACCATCCATTTTGTAGGCATCGGCGGCATCGGCATGAGCGGCATCGCCGAAGTCCTGCTCAACCTGGGGTACCAGGTCTCCGGATCGGATCTCAGGGAATCGGACATCACCCGCCGTCTCGAAGAGCTCGGCGGGCGGATCCGCTACGGCCACCAGAAGGAAAACATCGAGGATGTCGATGTGGTGGTGACCTCGACCGCGGGCACCCACGGCAAGACGACCACCACCAGCATGGTGGCAACCGTCCTCTCCCACGGCGGGATCGACCCGACGGCTGTTATCGGAGGGCGTCTCGATTCGCTCGGCTCCAATGCCAAGCTGGGCCAGGGAAAGTTTCTGGTCGCCGAGGCCGACGAATCCGACGGATCCTTCATGCATCTGTCGCCGACCATTGCGGTGGTGACCAACATCGATGCCGACCACCTCGACTATTATGAAGATCTCGATGAAATCAAGGCGACCTTTGTCGATTTCATCAACAAG
Source organism: uncultured Desulfuromonadales bacterium (assembly GCA_945787285.1). Lineage (GTDB taxonomy): Bacteria > Desulfobacterota > Desulfuromonadia > Desulfuromonadales > Trichloromonadaceae > CALZIC01. The sequence continues at coordinate 3,220 of CALZIC010000499.1, read as the reverse complement.
ATCCCCTTCTATGGTCTGGCGGTCCTCTGCCTCGACGATACCAACATTCAAGAAGTGATTCCCCAGGTCAAGAAGCGCTTCATCACCTACGGACTCTCCAGCCAGGCCGATTTCCGGGCCAGCGCCATCGAGCACCACGAGGGGGCCACTTCCTTCACCGTCCACTTCCGGGAGGAGGAGCTCGGGCGCCTCTCCTTCGGGATGCCCGGTCGCCATAACGTGCTCAACTGCCTTGCCACCGTCGCCGTTGCCATGGAACTCGGTCTTTCGTTCGAGACCATCGCCGAGGGGATCTCAGGGTTCGGCGGTCTTCAGCGCCGGTTCCAGATCAGGCATGACGCAGGGGGCATCATGGTTGTCGACGATTACGGCCATCATCCGGCCGAAATCAAGGCGACCCTTGCCGCGGCCAAATCAGGGTGGAATCGCCGGGTGGTGGCCGTGTTCCAGCCGCACCGCTACAGCCGTACCAAGTTCCTTTTCGACGAGTTCGTCACCTCCTTCTACCAGGCCGACCATGTCATCGTTACCGACGTTTACGCGGCCGGTGAAGCACCGATCGAGGGGGCCAACGCCGAGGCTCTGGCCCGGGGTGTCGTCGAACACGGACACAAGAATGCCCATTACATCGCCGACCGCGACGTGATCGTGGCCCACTTGATGGCTTTGGTGAAGGAAGGCGATATCGTAATCACCCTCGGGGCGGGGGATGTCTGGAAGGTTGGCGAGGCTTTTGCCCGTTTGCTCAGGGAACAGGATTAATTTTGCCGCAAAGGCTGTGATAATCATAAGGTCCGCGTTTTCTGGAATAGAAATTGCTGTTTAGCCGGCATTGCATCTGCCAGGGCGTTGTGGCGGCTGGTTTTGCTAATTATAACGACATCTTGAACCGTTATAGGGAACCTGTACTTCCCGCTCGGTCAAAAAAATGACAGACATCAGGGGCTGAGGGTGTTTATGACACGGCAGGAATTGAAGAAAAAGAAAATCGGTGTGCTGCTGGGGGGGCTTTCCGGCGAGAGGGAGGTTTCCCTGCGGACCGGTGCGGCCGTTCTGAAGGCGCTTGAAGCCGAAGGGTATGAAGCCGTGGCAATCGATGCCGGGCGGGACCTGGCCGCACGCCTGATCGAGGAATCGGTAGAGGTCGCCTTTATCGCGCTGCACGGTCGCTACGGCGAAGACGGCAGCGTGCAGGGGATGCTCGAACTGATGGGGATACCCTATACCGGAAGCGGCGTGCTCGCTTCGAGCGTCGCCATGGACAAGGTGACCACCAAGAAGGTTCTGCTCTACCACGAACTGCCGACCCCGGCCTTTGAAACCTACTGCCGCGGAGAGGATCTTCAGGTGCTTGTCGGCAAATGCCGACACTATCCGCTGGTCGTCAAGCCGGCCCGCGAAGGGTCGACCATCGGTGTGGTGCTCGACGGACAGCCGCTGCCGATTATTCAGGTCGTTCCCAAGGGGGGCTTTTACGACTACCACGCCAAGTACACCGCGGGTCAGACCGAATATGTCCTGCCGGCTCCCCTTGACGGTGTCCTCTATCAGCGACTCCAGCAGGTGGCTGTTGAAACCTGCCGGGTTCTTGACTGCAGCGGCGCGGCGCGGGTCGATTTCATGGTGAGGGAGAGGGAGTTTTACTGCCTTGAGGTCAATACAATCCCCGGAATGACCGAAACCAGTTTGCTCCCCAAGGCGGCCGGACACGAGGGAATATCTTTCGCCGAACTGGTCCAGAGGATTCTTGAAACGGCCGGTTTGAACAAGTAGCTGTCTGCGTCGGACGGCATCCGGGATTTTATTTTTCAATATAAAGATTAAAACCATTGAAGAGGCGGCATGCGGGATTTAAAATCCCCCAAAGCGGGTAAAATCCGAGGTAACAAGCGCAACAAGCCGAAAAAGCAGCCGCGCGACTGGAAGGGGCTGTTCCGCAAGGCGCTGCGTGTGACGGTCTGCCTGGTCACTCTGGCCCTGGGCATGGGCGGCGGCGGGCTGCTGGTCAAGGTGACCCTCGATTCGAACCTGTTTCGCATCGACACCGTGCAAATCGAAGGCCCCCAAAGGGTGTCCAAGGATGAATTGCTGGCCCTCGCGGACATCGGCCTCGGAACCAGTATCTTCGATCTCGACCTTGACATGGTCGGCCGCAAAATAGAGGAGAACCCCTGGGTTCTTACCGCTGACGTACAGCGGATCTTCCCTCGAGCGGTGATGGTCAAGGTGACCGAAAGAGAGCCCCGCGCCCTTATCAATCTCGACTATCTCTACTACGTCGACGATCATGGGGATATCTTCAAGGTGCTTGAGAAGAATGACAGCCTCGATTACCCGGTGATCACCGGCATCAGCCGCGCATTTCTCCTCGAGCACCCCGACAAGACACAATCGCGGTTAGCCGGGGTCGCCCGGTTTATCGACCGGTTGTCTGATCGCCGGGAATTTACCCTTGAAGATGTTTCAGAGGTACATATCGGCGAATCAGAGGGTATTATCTTGTATACGGCCTCTGGCGGAGTGCCTATCCGCATGGGCGATGACGGTTTTGAGGACAAGCTCAACCGCCTTGAACGAATTTATGGAGAACTCAAGCCCCGGCTGCCTGTGCTCAGGTATATCGACCTTCAGGTCATGGACAGGGTCATTGTGAAGTTGGAGGCAGCCGTAGCTCGCGGTTGATCAGGCAGCCCGCCGTCTGGGGCATATCGTAAAGCGGCGATGGTAAAGGGCACACCCCTTGGTTAACGGTCAGGTCGCTAGAGACGCAGAATTTAATGGGGAAGGGGAGGATATGAGTAACAGGAAAGACAATCTGATCGTCGGAATAGACATCGGAACAACCAAGATCTGCGCCATTGTCGGCAACCTTACCGAAGAGGGGCTCGACATCGTCGGTATCGGCACCAGCCCTTCCAAGGGGTTGCGCAAAGGGGTCGTCATCAATATCGAAAGCACCGTCGAGGCGATTCAGAAGGCGATCCGCGAGGCCGAACTGATGGCGGGGTGTGAAATCAAGTCGGTTTTCGCTGGGATCGCCGGAGGTCACATCAAGGGGTTCAATTCCCAGGGGGTGATCGCCATTAAAAACCGCGAGGTCACCAACGAGGACGTTCGCCGTGTTATCGACGCGGCCAAGGCGATCGCCATCCCCATGGATCGCGAGGTCATTCACATCCTCCCCCAGGAATTCATTATCGACGATCAGGACGGCATCAAG
>CALZIC010000498.1 GCA_945787285.1 uncultured Desulfuromonadales bacterium | reverse complement strand
CCCAACAGCCGGTACAGCACGTAGTTGAGAATGCCGCCGCTCTGGTAATAGGCGACCTCGTCGGCCGTGTCGAGGCGGCAGACGGTTGTCACCTCGCGGCTGCGGCCGTCTGCGTAACGAATCGTCAGGGCAACGTCCTGGCCGGGCTGAAGCGGACTGGACTGCCCGGGGATGTCGATGGTCTCGCTGCCGTCGAGACCGAACGCCTTGCGCCCCTCCCCTGTTCTGAACTGCAGGGGCAGAACCCCCATGCCGATCAGGTTGGAGCGGTGAATCCGCTCGAAGCTCTCGGCCACCACCGCCTTGACACCGAGCAGCAGGGTCCCCTTGGCCGCCCAGTCGCGGCTCGACCCGGTCCCATACTCCCGGCCGGCGACGATCACCAAAGGAGTCCCTTCGCCCTGGTAGCGCATGGCGGCATCGTAGAGGCTCATCACTTCGCCGCTCGGCACATGGCGGGCAAAGCCCCCTTCTTTTTCCGGCACCATTTCGTTGCGCAGGCGAATGTTGGCAAAGGTGCCGCGCATCATCACCTCATGATTGCCGCGGCGCGAGCCGTAGGAGTTGAAATCGACCGGCTCGATCCCCCGCTCGCGCAGGTAGACGCCTGCCGGGCTGCTGGCCAGAATCGACCCGGCGGGGGAGATGTGGTCGGTGGTGATGGTATCGCCGAGCAAAGCGAGAATACGCGCCCCGGAGACGTCCTCGAGCCCGTCGGGGATCTGCTCTTTCACCGCAAAGAAGGGGGGCTCCTTGACATAGGTCGAGGCGGCCTCCCAGGCGTAGGTGGTCCCCTCGGGGACCGGCAGGCTGCGCCAGCTCTCTTCGCCGGTGAAGACATCGGCGTATTTCTCCCGGAACATGCCGGCCGAAACGGTTTTCACCAGTTCGGCGATCTCGGCGTTGGAGGGCCAGACATCCTTCAGGTAAACCGGCTTGCCCTCGCCGTCTTCGCCGATCGGATCACGGGTCAGGTCGATAAGGGTGGTTCCCGCCAAAGCGAACGCCACCACCAGCGGGGGCGAGGCGAGCCAGTTGGCCCTGGTCTGGGCATGAATGCGCCCTTCGAAATTGCGGTTTCCGGAAAGGACCGAACTGACCGTCAGATCGCCGGCGGAGATGGCCTCAGCCACGGGGCCAACCAGCGGACCGGAATTGCCGATGCAGGTGGTGCAGCCGTAGCCGACCACGTTGAAACCGAGCTGGTCGAGATAGGTCTGCAGGCCGGCCTTTTCCAGGTAATCGGTGACGACCTTGGAACCGGGAGCCAGGGAGGTCTTGACCCAGGGTTTCTGGCGCAGCCCTTTTTCCACGGCCTTTTTCGCCACCAGGCCCGCCCCCATCATCACCGCCGGGTTGGAGGTGTTGGTGCAGGAGGTGATGGCGGCAATCACCACGTCCCCCTGGCCGAGGCTGTAGCCGGCCCCGGCTACGGGCACCACCTTATCCTTTTCCCCTTCGGGGAGGATCGCGGCGGTGACCTCATTGAGCGCCTCCAGGTCGACCCGGTCCTGGGGGCGCTTGGGTCCGGCCACACTCGGCTTGACGGTCGAAAGGTCGAGCTCGAGAATATCGGTAAAATGGGGATCCGGGGTGTCATCGCTGCGCCAGAGCCCCTGCTCTTTGGCATAGGCTTCGACCAGCGCAAGGGTTTCGTCGCTGCGCCCGGTCAGGCGCAGGTAGCCGAGAGTCACCGCGTCGACGGGGAAAAAACCGCAGGTGGCGCCGTATTCCGGCGACATGTTGGCGATGGTCGCCCGGTCGGCCAGCGGCAACCGGGAGAGGCCGGGGCCGAAAAACTCGACGAACTTGCCNGCAGGTGGCGCCGTATTCCGGCGACATGTTGGCGATGGTCGCCCGGTCGGCCAGCGGCAACCGGGAGAGGCCGGGGCCGAAAAACTCGACGAACTTGCCGACCACCCCGAAGGTGCGCAGCATCTGGGTCACGGTCAGCACCAGGTCGGTGGCCGTCACCCCTTCTTTGAGGGCCCCGGTCATACGGAAACCGACCACCTCGGGAAGGAGCATGGAGATCGGCTGGCCGAGCATGGCGGCCTCGGCCTCGATGCCGCCCACCCCCCAGCCGAGGATCGCCAGACCGTTGATCATGGTGGTGTGACTGTCGGTTCCGACCAGGGTATCAGGATAGGCCAGGCGGGCGCCATCGACCTGCTCGCTCCACACGGTGCGCCCCAGGTATTCGAGATTGACCTGGTGACAGATGCCGGTACCGGGAGGGACCACCCGGAAGTTGTCGAAGGCGAGCTGGCCCCAGCGCAGAAACGCGTAGCGCTCGGCGTTGCGCTCCATCTCCTTGTCGACGTTGATCTGGAAGGCCTCGGGAACCGCGTAGCGGTCGACCATGACCGAATGGTCGATCACCAGGTCGACGGGGATCTGCGGGTTGATCCGCCGGGGGTCGCCCCCGGCCCGGGCCACCGCATCGCGCATCGCCGCCAGATCGACGACCGCCGGCACTCCGGTAAAGTCCTGCATCAGCACCCGGGCCGGGCGAAAGGCCACCTCGTGGTCCGATCGCCGCTCTGTCAGCCACTGGGCCACCGCCCGAATGTCGTCTGTGGTCACCGTTTCTCCGTCCTCGAAACGAAGCAGGTTTTCGAGCAGCACCCTGAGG
>CALZIC010000497.1:983-2797 GCA_945787285.1 uncultured Desulfuromonadales bacterium | reverse complement strand
GATGTGCGCAAGATGATGCTCAAGGAAAACCTCAAACTCGAGGACGCCAAGACCGCCGACTACCGCCGCTACTTCTGGGGGGGCATCGACCCCTACCGGGTCAGCCTCAGCACCGGCCGCGACCTGGTGCTCGGCCCGCCCCAGCAGGGGGACCCGGTCAACTACCTGATGTATCCCTATGCCCAGGTAGGCGGCAAGACTCTCGACTGGCTCGACCCGAAAGGCTTTGCCTACACCATCACCTGGCGCCCGTAACAACCCGGCACCGGATAAAAGGTCTGGCCGGTCCTGACCTTCAATTTGAAACGCCCCCCTGCACTCCCACAATTGATGGGACATGACGGGGGGGCGTTTTTTTTTTGGCGCCAGGTCCCCCCTCCCCCGGACCTTCCCACGGAAAGGCGGTTGACAATATCCGCCTATGCGGATATGTTTTGAGACATGAAAACAACCGCCCAACTCTTCAAGGCCCTTTCCGACGAAACCCGCCTGCGCATCCTGGCCCTGCTGGCAGCCGGGGAACTCTGCGTCTGCGAACTGATGACGACTCTGCAACTTCCCCAGTCGACGGTTTCGCGCCACCTGGCCTACCTGCGCAACGCCGGCCTGGTGGAGGATAGGCGCCAGGGGGTGTGGATGTACTACCGCCTTGCGGACAAGGGGAGCGCCCTGCAACGGGACCTGATGGCACTACTGCAAGAGCACTTGGGTGAGCTGCCTCAGGCCCGGCAGGATAGGGCCTCGCTTCAGGCCGGCCTCGACCAAAAAGCCGAGACCTCTTGCGGGTAAAACTCCGTAATTGTTCAGTATAAATCAACACCTGAAGACCGGCGGGTCGCGTCCCGCCAGACGCCTTACTTTTTGTGCAGGCGCCAACAAAAAGTAAGCAAAAAATGGCTTCCCCTGCCGGGGGCATTTCTGTTGCGGGCTTTCTGAGCCCTTAGCTGATGGCGCCTCCTGGAGACCAGGGCTGCTCTTCGTGGCAAGGAAAACCGGGGCCCTATTCTTTTTCGGGCCCCATTGCGGTTATTTTCCTCGGGGCATCGATGCGAGATCGATCGCCTACCTTTCACGACCTTTAATCGCGAATGAATTCGCTCCCACAGGGTGGGCAGGGATCTCGCCTGGGTTACTGTAGGAGCTGTTTCAACCGCGCTGTTGTGTAAACAACCAGAAAGTGTTCACTTCCAACAATACAGCTGAGCAAGGAGTGTAAATAGATGAGCATCCGCGTAGGAATTAACGGTTTCGGCCGCATGGGCCGCCTGGCGCTGCGCGCCGCCTGGGATTGGCCGGAATTTGACATCGTCCACATCAACGAGCTCAAGGGCGGGGTGGAAACCGCCGCCCACCTGCTGGAATTCGATTCGGTGCACGGCCGCTGGGACCGGCAGATACAGGCCGAAGGCGACGCGATGCGCATCGCCGGGAGGAGGGTCAGCTTCAGCGAATTCGCAAGCCCCGGGGAGGTCCCCTGGGATGAGTTGGGGGTCGATGTAGTCATCGAATCGTCCGGCAAGTTCCGCACCCCCGAGCTGCTGCAGCCCTACTACGAGCGCGGCGTCAAAAAGGTGATCGTCGCCGCCCCGGTCAAGCAGGGGGCGCTGAACATCGTCATGGGGGTCAACGACCACCTCTACGACCCGGCAAAGCACCACCTGATTACCGCCGCCTCCTGCACCACCAACTGCCTGGCGCCGGTGGTCAAGGTGCTGCACGAGAAGATCGGCATCGAGCACGGGGTGATCACCACCATCCACGACGCCACCAACACCCAGGTGGTGATCGACGCCCCCCACAAGGACCTGCGCCGG
>CALZIC010000497.1:0-923 GCA_945787285.1 uncultured Desulfuromonadales bacterium | reverse complement strand
CGCCGGGCGCGGGCGGCGAGCATGTCGCTGATCCCCACCACCACCGGCAGCGCCACCGCCATCACCCTGATCTACCCCGAGCTCAAGGGCAAGCTCAACGGCCACGCGGTGCGGGTTCCGCTGCTGACCGGCTCGCTCACCGATGCGGTCTTCGAGATGAAGCGCGAGGTCACTGCCGAAGAGGTCAACGGACTGTTCCACGAAGCGGCCGGCAGCTACCTGAAAGACATCCTCGGCATCGAAGAGCGCCCGCTTGTCTCCATCGATTTCAAAAGCGACCCCCGCTCGGCCATCGTCGACGCCCCCAGCACCATGGTCGTCAACGGCACCCAGCTCAAGGTCTTTATCTGGTACGACAACGAAATGGGCTACGCCAACCGGATGATGGAACTGTGCAAGAAGGTGGCACTCAGCCTGAAAGGCTGACAGTCCATTAACACTCGGCAGACAGGGCTGTCCGGTCCGAGAAATCGTTGACATGAGGAAGCTCAACGCCATGGGGCCCGAAAGGGAATAGGGCCCCGGTTCTCGGTGCCACGAAGCACGCCTCTGGCCACCAGCAGCGCACTTGATAAAAACACCGAACCCCGGCGACAGAAGTGCCCCCCGCCAGGGGAAGCCATTTTTTGCTTCCTTTTTGTTGGCGCCTGGACAAAAAGGAAGGCGTCGCGAGGGGGCGCAACCCCTCGGTTTTGATTTTGACGCTTGGCTATATTACTTCAACCAAACCTGAAAACCGGCGGGACTCGCCCCGCCAGGCGAGTTACCTTTCTTGACGGCCAGGAAAAGACAACAACATGACCGACATCAAAAACTACACCCTGGTCACCAGCGCCTACTGGGGCTTCACCCTCACCGACGGCGCCCTGCGCATGCTGGTGCTGCTGCACTTTCACGACCTGGGCTACTCCCCGGTGCAGATC
>CALZIC010000496.1 GCA_945787285.1 uncultured Desulfuromonadales bacterium | reverse complement strand
TCTCTACCCGGGCTTGGGCCGCGACCTGGTCAAAGTGCTCAACCGGCTCGGCGTCGAGGTCTATTATCCCGAAAAGCAGAACTGCTGCGGCATCCCCGCCCTCTACTCGGGGGACCGCGAAACCGCCGTCGAGTTGGCGGAGCAGAACGTGGCGGCTATGCTCGAGGGCAACCCCGACTACGTCGTCACCACCTGCCCGACCTGCACCATGGCCCTGCAGCGCGACTTTGTCGACCACCTCAAGGACAACCCGGTGTGGGCCGAAAAGGCCGAGCGCCTCTCGGAGTTGACCCTCGACGTCTCCAAGTTCATCGCCGATGTCTTGGGTGCCGCCGACCAGTTCAAAGGGCTGGCCACCGCGGAAAAGGTCACCTACCACGACTCCTGCCACCTCAAGCGCGGCGCCGGGGTCTGGGAACAACCGCGCCGATTGCTTGCAAGCTCCGGACGCGAACTGGTCGAGATGGCGCATTCCGACCGCTGCTGCGGATTCGGCGGGTCGTATTCTTTTACCAGTCATCCCGATATCGCCAAAAACATCCCATGGACTGCCCCGGCTGCTTGATGCAGATCCGCGGCGGTCTGGAAAAGAATGGGACGGCTGTCCGCGCCGCCCATACCATAGAACTGCTGGCGGAAACACTCGATTAGTTTTCAGCTGCATCTCTGGATGAAAATATTGTGGGACTCCAGGCCGGAAAGAAGCCTTTTTGGCCCGGAGGGCAGTTTTACTTCCCCCCTCCTTTTTCCCCTTCCCCAGGTACTTACCAAAGTACTTCCCCTTATTATCGCCCCGGTCTGTCCGGGGCATTTTTTTTCTCAGTGTCTACGTTCTTCAGCCTGGAACTCTACGTTATAAACAGGTGGCGAGGTATAATTAAGAAAAATCTCAGAAGTGCAGGGGGCTATTGCTAGGAGAGGTGATGAAGCGAAACCATTCGTTGTTAATGAGGGCGCTTTTCTGGCTGTTTCTGCTGTTGGCCGCGATTTCACTGGTCAGGTGTGAAAGGGGCGGAAGCGGGCTGTTGCTCGGTGGTGGGCCGAGGGGCGGTTCGTTCCAGGGGGTGGCTGAGGAACTTGCCGCCATCATCAATGAGTCGGCGCTCGAAAAACAGGTTTCAGCGCGCCCCTCAGGGGGGTCGGCGGCCAACCTGTTCAAGGTGAGCCAGGGTCGTCTTGATATGGCCCTGGTCTATGCGGGGGACGCCTACCTGGCTGAAAAAGGGCTCCACAGGTCGGACCGGAAGCCGTTGGAAAACGTTGAGGCGCTTGCCAGGCTCTACGGAGGTGCTGCCCAGTTGGTGGTCGCCGAGTGGAGTGTCATCGAGACACCGTACGATCTGAAGGGGAAGCGGGTGGCCATCGGCAATCCCGGTTCGGGAACGGCTCTATCGGCGAAGCGATATTTCTCGAGTCTGGGGATCTGGCAGGAGATCATTCCGATCTATGTCGGTTTTTCCATGGCCATGGATGAGCTGGTGCGAAGAGATGTGGAAGCGGTGTGGTTCCTGTCGGGTTATCCGAACGCATTACTGGTCTCGGTCAGCCGGGATAGGCCCATCCGCCTTGTTGAGCTGCTGTCTTTTGCGCGCGAAAGCCGATTTTTTGAAAACCACCCATTCTATTCCGAAGCGATTATTCCGCCTGGAACCTACCACGGACAGGATCAGGCCGTCTCAACGTTTGAGGATGCGGTCCTGTGGGTCGCCGGTTCCCATCTGAGTGAGAAATTCGTCAACCAGGCCCTGGGGCACGTTTTCAGTGAGGAGGGTTTACATCAAATGCGGACCAGGCGCCCTGAAACTCTTGACATGCAGGTGACCAAGGGCCTGGTGGGGGTAGCTATCGATCTTCACCCTGGAGCAGACCGTTTCTGGAGGGAGCGAAGGTAGGAATGGGGTCAACCGAAAATTTTCCGGAACAGCCCTTTCTTGTTCTTTTCGCGGTTTTCTTCGATTCTTCTCATCCCCTGGCGGGCGTAGGACTGGCGGGCATCGAGTTTGAGGGCTTTGGTGAACGCGGCCTCGGCCAGCAGTTCCTGCCCCTGGTTCAGCAGCATCCAGCCCTTGAAGGCGTAGGCCTGGGGCGACTTTTGGAAGCTGAGGGCGCGGTTCAGCATCTGCTGGGCCTTTTCGAGGATGGCAGGGCTCGGCGCGTTTTTCGGGTTACGGTAGATGGCCCAGGCCCGGTGGGCGAGGTAGTCGCCGTTGTCGGGATCGATATGGCAGGCATCCTGAAAGCAAGTTGGACAGGGTGTTGTAGGCCTCGGTGACCTTCTCGAGAATTTCCTGAACCATCGACGATTCGTCCCCGGAGAGATGCATCAGGATCTGCGGGCCGAACTCATTGGTCAGTTCAAAGTAGTGCGCCTGGAGTTGAGCAAAGGCGAAGGCTTCCCGCGTCATGCCGAATATTTCGTAATGATTCTTTCCTTCGAGCGAATCGAAGGTCTCACGCACCTTGGCCGCGAGGGAGGTCTGTTCCTGCGGCTCGTCCTGGCCCCCCTTCTCCGGCATGGGGACTTCGCTCTCTTTTTCCGCTTCATCGACCAGATCGGAGAAGTTTTCCAGGGTCTCCTCACCCGGTCCCGACTCTTCATGGATCTGGTTGAAAAAGGTGCGAACCGGCAGCGTCGCTGCGGCCGTTGAGGTTAAGGGGGCCGAGTGCAGACGGATCATGCCGAGGGTCTGCAGCGCGTAGATCTGAGCAGTCAGGTGTTCTTTGTCGGCCAGGCAGTGGCGCAAAGAGTTGGTGCCGTCCAGAAGCTTGAGGAGACGCCGCTCGTCCTCGTCAAAATTGAAAAAATTGATATAGCGAAAATAGTCCTCGGTCGGAGCGACGAAGCTCCCCCCCCGATCTTTCAGCAGGCGGGTGTGATCGGATGGCTGCTTCGACTGCTTGAACCCCCGGTGAATCACCTGGGGAACATTCACCGTCACCAGCTGAATTTCGGGCGGAAAAGGGAGGGACCTTGTTACGGCCAGCATGGGTGGCAGGGCGAAGGCGGCAACGAGCTCCTGGTTCAGGTAGTCCTGCTTTTCCTGCAGCAGGTTCTCAAAACGAAGGCATCCCATCTGCACCAGGCTGTGGGGATGGCGGCCTCCCCGGTTGCAGTAATAGTCCGACTCGTCGGCGGTGACCAGGCCCCTTTGGTGCAGGTAGTCGCCGAAGTCCCGATGCGAAAGCCCCGGGGTCAGGGCACAGGGCGCGCCGTTGACGAAGAAGAGTTCCCGGTCGCCGTCGGCGCATTTAAGCAGGTAGGAACCTGAAAACCGGTCGATGAAGGCCCGGCGCAGATGGCGGTCGATGGTCATCGGTTTGCCGCCAACGGCTGCTTTGTCGAGAATCCGCTTCACGGCCTGCAGCAGTTCGCTGGCGCGGAAGGGCTTTTCCAGGTAGGCGTCGACGCCGAGGGCCCGCGCCGCCCGGGCATTCGCTTCGCCTTTATAGGCGCCGGTGATAATGATGACCGGCAGGTCGCGGGTCGCGAGGGTGCGGCGCAGCTTTTTGAGGAGATCCACCCCGCTCAGGCGGGGGAGCCTGAGGTCGAGAAGTACCACCGCAGGGGGCTCAGTCCGAATCAACTCCAGGGCCTCGATGCCGTCCATGGCCCGCCGGGTCCGGTAGCCGCGGCGGGAAAGGAGCGC
>CALZIC010000495.1 GCA_945787285.1 uncultured Desulfuromonadales bacterium | reverse complement strand
GCCGTTGCCGATGATGATGTGGTCGAGGACGCGGACTCCCATCAGTTCGCCGGCCTGGCGCAGGCGGTCGGTGATTTCGAGGTCTTCGCGGCTGGGGGTGGGGTCGCCCGAAGGGTGGTTGTGAACGAAAAGGACGGCGGCGGCCGATTCGCGCACCACCGGCACGAAGACCTCGCGGGGGTGGACGATGCTGGCGTTCAGGCTTCCCTCGGAGATCTTCACCTCGCTCAGCACCCGGTTCTTGCTGTCGAGCAGCAGGGCGATAAAGACCTCCTTGCGGTAGGCCCTCAGGCGTTCGTGAAAGTGGCTGTAGACCTCCTCCGAGCAGGTGTATCGCGTCCCCTGGGACAATTCCACTTCGCCGTAGCGGCGGGCCAGCTCAAAAACAGCATGCAACTCGGCGGTCTTAGCCGGGCCGACCCCCTTGATCTCGCAGAGCTCGGCCACCGAGGCGTCAGCCAGCCCGCGCAGGTTTTTGAACCGCTGCAGCAGCAGGCGCGCCTGGTCGACAGCGCTGCTTTTGCTGACGGCATCACCGGTGCGCAGCACCAGGGCAACCAGTTCGGCATCGCTGAGATGGGCGGCGCCGTTTTTAAGCAGCTTCTCCCGGGGGCGCTCCTCCTCCGGCCAGTCCTTGATCTTGCGCATGTACATCGCTTCCCTCCCTGTGACCGAATGAAATGAGAGGCAGTTTAGCATGGCGAGAAGGTGTATCCAATGCGAAATTTGCTTCAGTTAATGTTTGGCGGGGAGGGGGCCTGCGACCCCCTTCCGGTTAATCCGTACACTTTTATAATTTAAAAGGAGATCCCTCTTCGCTTCAGCATCTGGTAGAGTGGAGTTTTTCTTCCACCCTGTTGCCGACATCGGCCTGCGGGCTACCCGAATCATTGAGTATATAGGATTTTCTAAATGACCAGCACCCTTCACCCCCTATTGGCCGAATGGCCTCGCTGCTCCCCAAAGCCTGTGAAACTGAAGGTGACTAACTCAGGGATGGCGAATCTGCACCGGGGCCACCCCTGGCTCTACGCCGAACGTATCAAGGCAGAGAGCCACCAGGGGCAGCCGGGAGATCTGGCGGTGGTCTTCGACGGCAAGAGGCGTTTCGTGGCCGTGGGCCTCTACGACCCCCTCTCCCCCATCCGCATGCGCGCTCTGCGAGCCAGCAAGCCCGGCCCCATCGACCGTGCCTTTTTCGCCGAGCGCATCGCCCAGGCGCTGGCGCGGCGCCTGCCGCTGCTGAAGACCCGCACCGACGGATACCGGATGATTCACGGCGAGAGCGACGGGATGCCGGGGATGGTGGTCGATCGCTACGGCGAGACGGCCGTGGTCAAGCTCTACACCCACGCCTGGCTCCCCCACCTCTACGACTGCCTCGAGAGCCTGCTCGAGCAGCAACCTCTGGCCCGCATTGTGCTGCGCCTGAGCCGGGGGATGAAGGCGTACCCCGAATATCTGCGCGGCCTGGAAGACGGTCAGATAATCTACGGCGAGCCGATCACCGAAACCCTCACCTGCCTTGAAAACGGACTGCGCTTCGAGGTCGACCCGGTGCGCGGACAGAAGACCGGCTTCTTTCTCGACCAGCGTGACAACCGCGCCCGGGTGGAGCGGCTGGCCAAGGGGCGGCGGGTGCTCAACGCCTTCTCCTACAACGGCGGCTTCTCCAAGCGCAACTTCGCCCTCAACGCCGACGTTCCCGCCATCGCCGCGGCGCGCCACCTGACCATCGAGGACGACGCCTTCAAGGCGATGGCCGAGCTGGTCAAGCAGGGGAAGAAGTACCAGCTGGTGATCATCGACCCGCCAGCCTTCGCCGTGCGCCGCTCCCAGGTCAAGGACGCCTTACGCGCCTACGGTCGCCTCGCCCACCTGGGCGTCAGCCTCCTCGCCCCCGGCGGGGATATCGTTCTCGCCTCCTGCTCGAGACCGGTGGGCCCCGAGGCTTTCCGCCAGACGATGTGCGACGCGGCGGCCCGGGCCGGCCGTCCCCTGCGGCAGATCGAGGAGACGAGCCACGCCCTCGACCATCCTCTCGACTTCGACGAGAGCCGCTACCTCAAGTGTCTCTTCGCCAAGGCTTAGACTTCATAATGAAATGTGAAAGAGGGAACAGGCCGATTCGGCCTGTTCCCTCTTTCTGTTGGGCTCTTTGAACTGGAATTTCCCGGACACGGCTAGCGTGGGAGTCTCGGAGGAAGACTCACGGGCGGGGCATCGGTTCGATCTCGAACAGGATAGGCCACCATTTTCCGGTGACGAACAGCCGGCGCTGGGCCGCATCGTAGGCAATGCCGTTGAGAATGTTGGCACGCTTCACTCGCTTCTCGCGCTTCGCTGGCGGCAGTAGTCCGGCGAGGTCCAGCCAGCCGGTCACCTGCCCGGTCTGCGGGTCGATGCGGGCGATGCGGGCGGTGGGCCAGACGTTGGCAAAAACCTCCCCCTCGACGAACTCGAGCTCGTTGAGCCGCCCGACGGGATTCCCCTCGTCCAGAACGTTCACCCTCCCTGTTTCGGCATAGCTTTCCGGGTCGAGAAAGCGCAGCACGCTGGTGCCGTCACTGACGATCAGTTGCCTGCCGTCGTGGGTGATCCCCCATCCCTCCAGGGGGTAGGGGGGGGAGGCGAGCAGTTCGAAGGTGCGGCGGTCATAGACGAGCAGCAGGCGGTTCTGGTAGGTCAGCTGGATCAGCTTGTCCCCCCAGACGGTGATTCCTTCGCCGAACAGCGTGTCTGCCAGCCGGTGAATCTGTGCGACCCGACCAGTATTCAGTCCGACGCGGCGCAGCGATGAGGCCCCCTGCAGGCCGGTCCCCTCGTAAAGGGATCCGTCGGTGTAGATAAGCCCCTGGGTAAAGGCGCCGGGATCGTGGGGGTAGGTGTTGACGACCCGGTAGTCGTAGACCGGCGCGGCGGCCTGGGCGGCGGGGCCGGTCAGGAGCAGGGCGAAGAGTAAGGGAATCATCCGCTTGAGCATTTTGGGCCTGCCTTAAGGATGGGAAAAATAATTGTGTAGTTCAGTAATCCACAGCCTCTGCCAGTGAGACTAGAAAAGGCTATTCCGTTCCATCGTGTATTTTCTGACATTCCCCAGGTTCGGACCAAAACCCTGGGGTTGCGCCCCCAGACGGCGACTTACTCTCTTTGCTTGCCCAAAGAGAGTAAGCAGAGAAAGGGCACCCCGCTCCTTGCCCTTCGGGTAACCTGCGCTACGCAGACATTTTGAGGGAGGGCAAAAACTCGCTTCGCTCAAACATTTGCCCTCCTTTTCTCAAAACGTCCACTACGCTCCGGCTGAGTCACAGGGGAAGATGGGGCCTCATATATAGCCCCTTTTA
>CALZIC010000494.1 GCA_945787285.1 uncultured Desulfuromonadales bacterium | reverse complement strand
ATCGATCAGTACCGCCTGGAGGATATGGGTGGCGGTGTGGTTAAGGGCAGATGCCTGGCGCTGGTCGCGGTTAACCTGAAGGGTTGCGGTTTCTCCGGCGCGGATGGTCCCGGAGACGACTTCGCCGGCATGGACGGTCAAGTCGGCCAGGGGCTTGAGGGTTTCGTCGATACGCACCTTGCCGTGGGGGGTGGTGATCTCGCCATGGTCGCCGGTCTGGCCCCCCGATTCACCATAGAAGGGGGAAGTGGAGGTGACAATCTCCACCCGGTCTCCCTGCTTGGCGGCTTCGACCTTCTGGCCGTCCAGAATGATCGCCGCCAGGGCGCTTTCGCCTTGCAGTGACTGGTAGCCGGTAAATTCGCAGCGGATTCCCTCTTCGCGAAGGCTCTGGTAGACGGCGGAGACCGATTCTTCGCCGGAGCCTTTCCAGTGGGCACGTGCTTTGCGGCGCTGCTCATCCATGCAGCGGTTGAAGCCCTCTTCGTCGAGGGTAAACCCTTCGCCTTCGACGATATCGGCGGTCAGATCGACCGGGAATCCGAAGGTGTCATACAGCCGGAACACGACTTCGCCGGGGATAAGGGTCTGGGCGGCCTTTT
The DNA here is from genome assembly GCA_945787285.1 of uncultured Desulfuromonadales bacterium. Classification (GTDB taxonomy): domain Bacteria; phylum Desulfobacterota; class Desulfuromonadia; order Desulfuromonadales; family Trichloromonadaceae; genus CALZIC01. The sequence continues at coordinate 2,317 of CALZIC010000494.1, read as the reverse complement.
TCAGTGCGGCCACCTCTTCGTTGAGGATGCGCAGGCCGTTGTCGAGGGTCAGAATAAAGCGTTCCTCCTCGTTCTTGACGACCTTGGCCACGTAGTCGGTCCGTTCAACCAGTTCGGGATAGGCCCCCGCCATCTGCTCGAGAACGAAGCGGGCGGTGCGGTACAGAACCGGTTCGCCAAAGCCGAGCATTTTGGCGTGGCGTGCCGCGCGGCGCATGATGCGGCGCAGCACGTAGCCGCGTCCTTCGTTGGAGGGGAGCACGCCGTCGCTGATCAGAAAGGCGGTGGCCCGACTGTGGTCGGCGATAACCCGCATGGAGACGCTGTGGTCGACGTCGTCGCCGTAGACCTTGCCGCTGATCTCTTCGACAAAAGCGATAATGGCGCGCAGCAGGTCGGTGTCGTAGTTGGACTTGACCCCCTGGTGTCGACCGAGGGCTTGGGCAGCGGAGTCAGGGTGCCGTCGGCGCTGCGGTCGAACTGCATGAAGACGTTGTTCCAGATTTCCATGTAGCGGTCGCAATCGCAGCCGACGTTGCAGTCGGGGCTGTCGCAACCGACTTCCGGCCCGTTGTCCCAGAAGATCTCGGTGCAGGGGCCGCAGGGGCCGGTATCGCCCATCGACCAGAAGTTGTCCTTTTCGCCGAAGCGGAAAATGCGCTCGCGGGGTACCCCTTCCTGATCGTGCCAGATGTCGGCCGCCTCGTCGTCATCGGTGTAGACGGTGACGTAGAGATGGTTTTTGTCGAGGCCCATCTCCTCGGTCAGAAATTCCCAGGCGTAAGCGATCGCCTCTTTCTTGAAATAGTCACCGAAAGAGAAATTGCCGAGCATTTCGAAAAAGGTATGGTGGCGGGCGGTACGGCCGACGTTTTCCAGGTCGTTATGCTTGCCGCCGGCGCGAACGCACTTCTGCGAGGAGGTGGCCCGGGTATAGTCGCGCTTTTCCTTGCCCAGGAACAGGTCCTTGAACTGGTTCATCCCGGCGTTGGTGAAGAGCAGGGTCGGGTCATTGTGCGGAACCAGGGACGATGAGGACACGATGGTGTGGCCGCGCTGCTCGAAAAATTTCAGAAAACGGGTGCGAATCTCGTTGCCGGTGATCATGATAATCCTTGGTTACCTCTCTTCTTTTAATATCGCCAGTACCCGTGACAGCGGGAATCCCCGGCGCAAACAATAATTAACAACCCGTTTTTTCATACGGTCATCGGCTGCGCGGTAATCGAAGCCGACAAAACGCCGCTCCAGCAGGTCGATGAGGATCTTGTCCTGGTCCAGCTCGCTGAGGGTGTCGTCGATGGCCTCGCGGGCCGTGGTCTCGTCGATGCCCCGGCTTTTCAGCTCATTCAGCAGCCGGTGGCCGACGGCGCGTCCCGATCCGGTCAGCATGCGGGCCCGCTGCCGTGCGTATCGGGCGTCGTCGAGGTAGCCGAGTTCCCGGCAGCGCTGCACTGTTTTTTCGATGTTCTCTGCGGAAAATCCCTTGCGCTTGAGCCGGTTTGCCAATTCCGCTTCGCTGCGGTCCCGGCCGGTGAGCAGCCGCAGTGCGGCGCTCATGGCATCAGCTGCGGTCAATCTCGATCTCTTGGTCTTCCTTTTCGCCCTCGCCCTTATTTTCAAAAGCGTCCCACGACAGGTCGGAATCGGAGGAGATGCCGGAACACTTGAGCTTGAAGTCATCGGGGTTCGAGCACTGGCGCAGCGCCTCGTCGAAGGTGATCAGCTCCTGTTTCAGCAGCATCATCAGGGACTGGTCGAAGGTCTGCATGCCGTAGGAGACGAACCCCTGCTGAATGGCGTCGCGTATCTGCTTGGTCTTTTCCTTGTCGTCGATGAGCTCCCGGGTGCGCGCCGTCGACACCATGACTTCGATGGCTGGAACGCGCCCCTTGCCATCGGCCCGCGGCACCAGCCGCTGGGAGACGATCCCCCTGATAACCCCGGCCAGCTGCAGGCGCACCTGGCGCTGCTGGAAGGGGGGGAAGACCGAGATGATGCGGTTGATCGTTTCGGTGGCGTCGATGGTGTGCAGGGTCGAGAGGACCAGGTGGCCGGTTTCAGCCGCGGTCAGGGCGGTCTCGATCGTTTCGTAGTCACGCATCTCGCCGACCAGGATCACGTCGGGATCCTGGCGCAGGGCGCTCTTCAAGGCGATGTCGAAACCGTTGGTGTCAAAGCCGACTTCCCGCTGGTTGACGATACTTTTCTTGTCGCGGTGCAGGTACTCGATCGGGTCTTCGATGGTGACGATATGGGAGGTGCGGTTGTCGTTGATGTAGTCGATGATCGCCGCCAGGGTGGTCGACTTGCCCGA
>CALZIC010000493.1 GCA_945787285.1 uncultured Desulfuromonadales bacterium | reverse complement strand
CATCAGTATCGGCCGGAAACGGGAGATCGCCGCTCCGACCACGGCTTCGTAATCGGCCATGCCCTCCTGACGATTCGACTCGACTTTGTCGATCAGGACGATGCCGTTATTGATAATGGTGCCGGCCAAGCTGAGCAGGCCGAGAATGACCATAAAACCGAAATCGGCTCGCATAACCATCATGCCGACCACCGCCCCGATGAGAATCAGCGGGATGGTGATCAGGATGATCCCCGCTCGGCGGAAGGAATTGAACTGCCAGATCAGCAGGGCGATAATCAGCAGAAAGCACGGAGGGAACCAAGCCAATAGTAGCTGCTGGGCTTCAGCCGAATCTTCAAGTTCGGCGCCGACCTCCCACCCGTAGCCGGGGGGCAGATTCAGGCCGTCCAGGGTGGGCATGAGAGCCTCAAGGAGTGCGCCGGCAGGCATGACCTGGTGTTTGGCGCTGACGGTGATGGTCCGTTCCTGGTTGTATCGATGGATCTGGTTGAGCTCGCCCACCCCGTAGACGCTGGTAATCTGGGAGAGGGGGACGTTGTTCCGATTGGTATTAGAGAAGACCCCCAGCCCTGGAAGGAAGCCGAGATCCTCGCGTTCCTTCTCGACACCGCGGACAACCACCGGAACCACGGTGTCCCCGGCCCGGAAATCGGTGATAACGCTGCCGTCGATGAAGGTGTCGAGGGAGTCAGCGACCTCCAGCGAGGTCAGACCGGCACGGCGGGCCTGGGCCTGGTCGACATCGACGACAAGCTTGACCACCGGGTTATTCCAGTCCTGCCGGATATCGATGGTGCCCGGAATTGCCCGCAATCCGTCCATGATCTGTTCGACCCGGGTCATCAGGGTTTTAGCATCCGGGCCGCTCAGCCGGATTTCGAAGCTCCCCACTTCGCTTGAGCCGAGCCACATCCCCTTGACCCGGCCCCTCACGTTGGGCTGGTTGGCCAGCAGGTAGTCGCGGGTCCGTCTGACAAGGGGCGGAACCTGGTCGCTGGTTTCGGTATTGATGATGGCGAAGGCCGTGTGAGGATCGGGGTCGTCCGGGGACAGAGAGAGAAAGAAACGGGGGCCGCCGCTGCCGACATAGGCCACGGTGCCGGTGATTTCCGGATTGACCGACTTATCCTGCAGCCAGTTGCTGATCTCCTTGACGGTGGCTTCGGTCTGGTCGATACGGGTGCCGGCCGGAAAGTCGAGGTAGGCCAAGTACTGATTGCGGTCGCCGGCCGGAAAAAACACCTTGGGAATCAGCGTGAACCCGTAAACGCTAAGGGCCAGGGTGCCAAGGACGATGCCGATGACCAGTGTTCGCTTGCTCAGCGCCGTTTCCAGCAGATTGCGGTAGATGCGGTAGAATTTCCCTCCATAGGGGTCCAGGGGTTCTTCCCCCCCCTTGTTGTCGGTCGGGGGGGGCTTCAGGAACCAGGTGCAGGAGGTGGGGGTGAGGTACATGGATAGAAACCACGACCCCAACAGCAGGATGGTGACCACCTGTCCCAAAGAGAGAATGTAATCGCCGGTGGAGCCGATCGTCAGCAGCATGGGGGTGAAAGCCAGGACGGTGGTCAGGGTGCTGGTCAGCAGGGGGAGGGAAAGGGTCTTTCCGGCCGGTGCGGATGTCCTCGGCCACGACGATGCCGTTGTCGACCAGCATGCCGAGGGCGATGATCATGGAGGCGATGGACATGCGCTGCAGTTCGATCCCCATTATCCCCATGACCACCAGGCCGAGCAGCATCACCAGAGGGACGAAGGAGCCGACGATAATGCCGGTGCGCAGCCCGAGAAAGAGCATGACCACCACCAGCACGATGACCAGGGTTTCGACGACGTTGATGACCGCGCCGTTAACAGCCTTTTGGATGAGGTCGGGCTGGAAGGTGGCGTAATCGAAAACATAACCGATCGGCAGGGTCTGTTCGATCTCCTTGAGTTTGGCCGTCAGGCGATCGCCGAAGGCCACGGCATTGACGCCGGGGAGCAGCACCACGCTGAGAACGATGGACTCCTTCCCGTTGTAATAGGCCGGTGCCTCGGGTGGGTCCACGTAGCCCCTGCGAATGGTCGCCAGATCGCGCAGGGGGACGGTCTGCTCGGTTCCCGGAATCGGGATCAGCAGCGATTCGATCTCCGATACCTGGTTGAAGTTGCCGGTCGGTTCGATGATGAATTCGGTCCCCCGGATATCGAGGCGGCCGCCGGGAAGGATGACGTTCTGGGCCTTGAGGGTGTTGGAGATGATCTGGGTGCCGACGCCGAACTGGGCCAGTTTGGCATTGGCGATATCGAGATAGATCCGCTCTTCCTGGATGCCGTAAAGGTCGATCTTCTTGATCCCCTCCATGGTGCCGAGGCGCTCTCTGGTATTGCGGGCCACCTCACGCATCTCGGCCATGGAAAAACCGTCACTCCAGAGTGCCACCGTGGCCACGGCGGTATCGCCGACCTCATCATTGACTGCAGGACCGATTGTCCCCTCGGGGAGGCTGGCAGCGACATCATGGATCTTGTTGCGCAGCAGTTTCCAGGTTTGCGGCAGGTCGGCAGCCGGCACTTCATCCCTGACCGTCACGTGGATTATGGACTGCCCTCGTTTCGAGGTGGACCAGATATCGTCCAACTCGCCCATGGTGCGGGCCTGTTCCTCAATCGGCCGGGTGATCAAGCGCTCGACCCGCTCCGGGGACATACCCGGATAGCTGGCGGAAATAACCGCCTCGCGGATGATGATGGAGGGGTCTTCCAGGCGTGGCTGGCGGGTCGAGAGAAAGAGCCCGGCAAGGACCATCAGAAATACGGAGAAGATGACGGTTCGGGAGTTGTTCAGCGCAAATTCCGTAACGTTCATAATAATAGTCTCACTTCAATTGAAACGTGTCGGCCCTGGTTTCCTCCGCCTTCTGCATCAGTCTGACCTTCTGGCCGTCACTTAAAAAGCTCACCCCTGCAACAGCGACGATATCCCCGGAGCCCAGACCTTCGGAAATGATGGCCTGGTTGTCCTTTACCCCGGAGATCTTCACCGGGGCCTTTTTCACCATGGAGTTCTGGGTATCAAAAATATAGAGGTGTCCCCGATTCGGTTCCTGGCTTGGAACAAAGGCATTCAAGGGGATGAGAAAACCGCTCTGGCCGCTTTCATCCTTCAAAAAAAAGCTGACCTCGGCCGTCATTCCCAAAAAAGCTGACCTCGGCCGTCATTCCCGATTGAATCTGGGGGGGCAGGGTGGCCAGCGCCACTTTGACCGGGAAGGCGTTTGCCGAACCAGCAACTGTGCCGACGTAACTGATGCGTCCCGCAACCGTTTCGTCCGGCAGGGTGGTAAAGGATACGGCCGTCGGTGCGCCGACGGCCAGGAGGGAAATGCGGGTTTCCGGAATATCGACCAGGACCTCCTTGGCCCCTGCGGCCTCGATTTCGAAGAGCTTCTGCCCGGTTCTCACCTCGACGTGGGGGTCGACCTCCCGCGATCCGATGCTGCCGTCGTAGGGGGCGTAAAGAACCGTTTTGCGCAGGTCGCGTTTGGCCAGATTGAGTTTGGAAATGGCGTATTGAACCCCGGCCCTGGCCTCCTCAAAACCGAATCGGGCCTGGTCTAGCCGTTTCTTGCTACCGGCGCCTTCGTTGAAAATGGCCTCTTCACGTTCGAAATCGGCCTTCTTGTTGGTGAGATTGGCCCTGGCTTTCACCACCTCTGCCTGGGCCGATTTCAGCTCCAGTTGGTACGACTCCTGGTCGAGTTCGGCAAGAATCTGTCCTTTTTCCACCCGGTCGCCGATGTCGACATTGACCTTCTCGACTTGCCCTCCGACTTCAAAGCTCAGGGCCGATGCGTCGGTGGCCTGAACTATGCCGGAGAACTTGAGCACCCGTCCGGTACCGAGCGTGGTGGCGGTGACGGTTTTGATCGATCGGATTTCCTCGACAATTTTCTCCTCCTCGGCGCAACCGACCAGGAAAAGTGGGAAAATAAATAGCAACCCAAGAACTCTCATCATCTGTTTCATAGCCCACCCGATTTTTTAGATTGAACGAATTAAAGAACAGAACCGTTTTTCGTGCGCCCCCCTTCTCGGTGTGAAGGACTGGCGATATTCGAGAATCGTCATGAGCGGTGCAGATTGAACCAGAATGTACCGTCAACCTTCCTTCTAATGACTACGAAATTTCTATAGCCTTCTAATAAGGCTACCAAACTGTTTTGATTTTTCTGCTTAAAACTTACGATATTATCCACTTCAGGCTGAAACAGGCAGCTCACCGACTAGATATTGCTGTCTTAGATGGTAAAAATTAAAGGCGAGCGATAAGGCTCCGAGGTGGGTAAATCGACTTTAAGCCGGGGGAGGAGGACTGACGGGAATGGCCAATGATATCAAGACCCCTTTAAAGCGGATCCTTTCGGAACGAAGGTTCCAGGCCCTTATGGTTTCCATCTTGCTCATGCTGGCCTTATCTCCTTTGCT
>CALZIC010000492.1 GCA_945787285.1 uncultured Desulfuromonadales bacterium | reverse complement strand
GCTTTTGACGTTGAGGAGGAACTCGTTGCGGATGAAGTGAGCGAGGCCTTTGATATTGAAGAGGACCTTATTACGTCCGAGGGGCCTGAAGACCTTTCGGGTGAGGGCAATCTCGAAATTACCGACCTCGATTTTGAACCGGGGGAGGAAGAGGCTTCGGATGAAGAATTGATCGTCGATCTTTCCGAAGACGAAGAAATCCTCGCTCTTGACGAGGACGACATTCTAGAAGAACTTGACGAAGAAGAGAGTCTTGCTGTCGTTGCCGAAGAGGAGCAGGGCGCTCTCGCCGCTGCTGGCGAGGCACTTGTCTCCGACGAAAAACCGCGGCTGGCTGTTGTCCCGGCCCCCGCGTTCAAGAGCGAACCGGATATTCCGACCGAGCTTGAGCAGCCGATAGCCCCGGCGGCGTCTGTTGAATCGGTTGAATCGCAGGTCGCAGCTTTAAGCGAAAGCGACCTGGAGGCGATTGTCGAAAGAGTGGCCGGAGCGGTTATCGAGCGACTGGCCAAGACAGTCCTTGAAAAGGTCGCCTGGGAAGTCGTCCCCGATCTTGCCGAGGCTCTCATCAAGGATGAAATCTGCAAGATTCGCGAAGACGTCCGGTAGATCCGTTTTCTATCTGAGGAGCATCGGCTCCTCTTCTATTGACTGATGAAATGGGGATTGCTAAAATCCCCATTTCTTTTTGTGTGAATACCGCCCGCAGGGGCTTATTTTTTTGAGGAAGGACTTAGGGGCCATGGAACCGAAGCTGCCCAAGGGGTACGAACCGCAGGATGTCGAGAGTAAATGGTATCAGGCCTGGGAACAGGGCGGGTGCTTCTCCGCCGATGAGAAATCGCCGAAGCCGCATTATTCCATCGTCATTCCCCCGCCGAATGTTACCGGGGTCCTGCACATGGGCCACGCCCTCAACAATACCCTGCAGGACATCCTGGTCCGCTGGAAAAAAATGTCCGGCCACGAAGTGCTGTGGATGCCCGGAACCGATCATGCCGGCATCGCCACACAGAACGTGGTGGAAAAACAACTCGCCTCCGAAGGCTCCGACCGTCACGACATGGGGCGCGACGCCTTTGTCGAGCGGGTCTGGAAATGGCGCAGCGAATCGGGCGGACAGATTATCAACCAGCTCAAACGCCTTGGCGCTTCCTGCGACTGGGAGCGTGAACGCTTTACCATGGACGAAGGTCTCTCCGAATCGGTTCGGGAGGTCTTTGTCAGCCTCTACGAAGACGGGTTGATCTACCGCGCCAACCGCCTGATCAACTGGTGTCCCCGCTGTCACACCGCCCTCTCCGATCTTGAGGTCGAGCACGATGAAAAGAGGGGGAACCTCTGGCATCTGCGCTATCCCGTCAAGGGGACCGACCGTCACCTGGTGGTGGCGACCACCCGCCCCGAGACGATGCTGGGCGATACCGCGGTGGCCGTTCACCCCGAGGACGAGCGCTATTCCGACCTGATCGGCAAGAGCGTTCTGCTGCCGCTGGTCAATAGAGAAATCCCCATCATCGCCGATGACTATGTCGATAAGGAATTCGGCAGCGGCGCGGTGAAAATCACCCCGGCCCACGACTTCAACGACTTCGACATGGGCAAGCGCCACGATCTCGAGTGCATCAACATTCTCGACGAGTCGGGATTCATCAACGAAAACGGCGGCACCTATCAGGGGCTGGAACGTTTCGAGGCCCGCAAAAAGGTGATAGTCGACCTCGAGGCCCAGGGCCTGCTCGAGAAGATCGAGGAGCACGGCAATGCCGTCGGCGAGTGCTACCGCTGCAAGACCATCATCGAGCCGTACATGAGCCTGCAGTGGTACGTCAATGTCGGCCCTTTGGCTGAAAAGGCCATTGAAGCGGTCAAAGACGGGCGCACCAAGATCGTTCCCGAGCAGTGGGAAAAAACCTATTACGAATGGTGGGGGCACCGTATTCCGGCCTGGTACTGCGACGCCTGCGACAAGATCACCGTCTCCCGCGAGGACGCCACGGTCTGCGCCCACTGCGGCAGCGGCGACATCCGCCAGGAGACCGACGTGCTCGATACCTGGTTCTCCTCGGCCCTCTGGCCCTTCTCCACCATGGGCTGGCCTGAGCATACCGAGACCCTGCAGAAGTTTTACCCGACCTCCTGCCTGGTCACCGGCTTCGACATCCTCTTCTTCTGGGTCGCGCGCATGATGATGATGGGTCTCAAGTTCATGGGGGATGTCCCCTTCAAGGAGGTCTATATCCATGCCCTGGTCCGCGATGCCCAGGGGCAGAAGATGAGTAAGTCGAAGGGCAACGTCATCGACCCTCTGACCGTCATCGAGGAATACGGCACCGACGCTTTCCGCTTTACCCTCTCGGCCTTTGCCGCCATGGGGCGCGATATCAAGCTTTCCACCGAACGGATCGCCGGGTACCGAAACTTTACCAACAAGCTTTGGAACGCCAGTCGTTTCGCCCTGATGAACCTCGAAGGTTTCGCTCCCGAAGGCAAAAAGATCGAGGGACTTGAGCTTTCTCTGGCGGACAAGTGGATTCTCAGCCGGTTCTCCGAGGCGGCCCGCGGTGTTAACAAGGCTCTTGAGGACTACAAGTACAACGATGCCGCCGCAACGCTCTACTCCTTTACCTGGCACGAGTTCTGCGACTGGTACATCGAACTGGTCAAAAACGACCTCTACGGCGACGACCCGGCGGTCAAGGAACGGGCCCAGACCGTCCTCTATACCGTCCTCGAATCGCTGCTGCGGTTGTTGCATCCGATGATGCCCTTTATCACCGAGGAGATCTGGGAGGCTCTGCCGGGGCAGCGCCCCGCCGAGTTCCTGGTGCAGGCCGGGTACCCCACCGGCGAAGGGGAGCAGAGCTATCCCAAGGGGGC
>CALZIC010000491.1 GCA_945787285.1 uncultured Desulfuromonadales bacterium | reverse complement strand
CGTTGTTGAGGGGTTTTCACATGAGCACCCTTACCGTTAGACGAAGGATATGGAAAATGATTATTATTAAATAATCGCAGGGTAACAATAAATGTCAAGCCATCTTAACGGTGGTGGAATTGGGGTCGGCGGGCATCCGGGCCCAAGGAGCCAAGCAGGACAGGAACCGTCGTGCAAGGGGTGCCACGGACGTTCGTGCGAAAAGGCACGCTAAGAGATAACGCTCAGCTGAATCTGTTCTCGTCATCGCTTCTGGCGACAGCCACGGGCATCGCAAGAAACAGCGTTGCAGGGCAAGGCGTCGCCGGCGCAGGTCTAGGCCTTGCGTTAAGTCAAGGAGGCGCAACGAAGACAGCGGCCAAAAGGGCCGGAATTAGTGGTCACGATTAACCGCACGGGTCACTATCATCTCGACCGCCAGATCGGGGCTGTAAAGCAGTTTGTGTAAATGGTTTCGTTTCGGTTGTCAGTAAATTCGATATTTTTGGTGAAAACGACTTCTTCTCCCTGGTGAATGGGAGTTGGAACCATGATCAGGTTTCCAAACTCTTCCTGAACCATCGCAAGTCGAACCAGTTCACCGTCAAACATCCCCTTGTAGCCCGAGAGGTTTGCCCTTGCCCCGGGAAGTTGGCGGATTTCGATTTCATAGCCGAGCCGCTTATAGACTTCTCGCATCACCCGCTCCGGCACCATGGTGACTCCGGCGTTCTCAAATGTTGAGAAGACAAGTCTGTCGGCGGCTGAAACGGACGAGACCGCAACAAGATGAATCAGAGCCGAAACAATGAGAATCCTCATATGTCTTTTCAATTTTACGTTCTTTTCCAGGAAGCCTGACGATTTAAGGGGTTTTGCATCGCGCAGTTGCCGCAAAAACCCCTGTCGGACTAGATCCCCCGTTTTTCTGGGGAATATTAAAGGGATTGGGACAGGTCGTTGCTGAAAATTTTAGCCGGTTTGGCTGGCCTTGACAATTTCGTGAATTAATCATGCGATCGTGGGTGGGCGAATCCTGGCGGCCTGGTGGTCTTCGCAAGGGTCTTGTCGGTGGTAATTTGCTCCATGTTGATCAGACCCCACAAAAAAACAAATGGCCCGATCCTTTTCAGGACGAGCCATTTTTATGTCGATTATGTTGTGCCCTTTTGGCCTAGAAAGCCCGCATAGCTGGTTTTCGTCTGGAAACCACCGAGTTCCATTCGGAGTTTCCGGGTGGTACTCGCTAAATACTCCGGAAGGGAGGGTGGATCAGTCCTCTGGGGAGAGGCTGGTTGAATGCGTATGAGCATTCAGGGGATGGGGAAAGCCTGGGACTGGGCTATTCCTCTTCCTGTTCCACCACGCACGGTTTATAGCTGAAGGCGATCACGGTAGCCAGGGCAAAGGCACCAAAGTAGAGGCACCCTACTAGGCCCCAGAAATCACTGTGCAGGGGGCGGAGAAGCGCCATGGTCAATACAGGGATTATGACAGCAGACTTGGATACGTGATTCATGGTGTATTCCTCCTTGAGCTGTTTTCCATCCAATAGTGTCCCGTGCGGTTAATCCTGACTTCTGGTAGGGATTTCATTTGCCAGGGTTATGCCACTTTTGAAAAGTGATGTTATTCCTGCATGTTGCGGAATGAGAACGGTTTAAATCTAAAAAGCCAAGGCGAAAGAGTGTCACCAGGAGGCAACAGATGAGAAGGGGGGAACAAGCGCCTCGGCGCCAAACTCCCTGATGGTGCGGGAGTGCGACGAGGGGCCCTCCTGTCTGATTGTGGCGACCTGGCAGGTGGAGGAGGCTCAAGTTGCCGATATTCAAAGATAAGTGTCCTTGGATGGCTGCAGTGTGACAGGGCCGAAAAGGCCGATGGACATGCATAGCCTGCAAATCCGGTATACTTGCCTGAAAGTGCAGGAGGAAAAGACGAGGAGGCGTTATGCACGTTCATCTCAAGTATGGCGACAAGGGTCTTGACCTGGAATTTCCGCGAACCCCGAATTTTGCCGGGGT
>CALZIC010000490.1 GCA_945787285.1 uncultured Desulfuromonadales bacterium | reverse complement strand
CCTGGCCCGGGTCTCTTCGAGGGCAGCCACCTTGCCGGCCTCGACCCGCTGGGCGACCGTTTCAAAAACCTTCTCGGCCAGGCCGACCTGTTCTTCGGCAAGCCTATTCTGCTGCTGAGCGGCCAGCACATCGAAAAACGCCTGTGAGACCGCGGCATAATTGGCGCAGCGCTGCGCCTCAAGTTCCCGCACCGCCAGTTCTTTTTCGAGTTCGGCCGCCCTACTGCGCTTGCCGCGCTTGCCGCCGAGCTCAAGCGGCTGGCTAAGCTCAAGGGTGGTTTCGGCCGCGTCGGTGCCGCTGAAATCGCCCTCACCGGCAACGTTTTCCACTTCGATGGACAGCTCCGGGTTAGGAAAGAGCGCCGCCTGCAGCAGATTCCCCTCTTTGGCCTCTACCTCAAAGGAGAGGGCCTCCAGTTCGGGGTTGCGCTCGAGCGCCAGGGCCAGGGCGGCCTCGAGGGAAAGATCCCCTGTGAGTTCCTCCATAACCGCACCGGCAGCCAGGGCCAGGGACGCCCCCCCCACGCCGAGCAGCAGCACAGCGCAGAGGGAGGCAATATATTTTGAGAACATAAACGAAATTCTCCTTCAGGGAAAATTATGCATAAGATCAGATCAATACCGGCTGCAGAGGCTCTCGCAGAGTTTTATAGGGCCGGTGGGCGGTGCCCACCCTACTCTGAACCATTGCTGTGAAGTGCGAACAGGTGGCTTATCCTTCCGGATTGCACACAGCAACAGTGAGAAGGCGCACAAATGCAGTCAGCATTTTTGTTGGGAAAAAAAAACGAGGAGGGGGGTAAATCAATTCAGGAGGACTACGGTACGAATGGAGGCGAGTATCGGATTGGGACGAGGTGGCGGCTGTGGGTATAGATTGGTCTGAATGGTCTTGAGGAAGACGGGAAAGGACGGGGTGATGACCGGCGCCGGAGATACGGCCGTTACCGCGGCCGCCTGAATGGAGCGGGAACGGGATTGAATCGAGGTGTAGGAAGCGGGGATATCACGGCAGGGACCGCAGTGTTCGTCGGCAGCTTCCATCCCGCAGCCGGGCAGAAGGGACTTCAGGCTGCTGTCGACTTCCCGGTCCGTCGCGCAACTGGAGCCGGCAACAAATTCAACCTCCGAATGGCCATCCTCGCCGAAACACCAGACGAAGCCGTAGGCTCCGCCAGGACCGATGCCGGTCAGGAGGTACATCAGGGCCCCGAAGATCAAGGCTGTATGTCGAACAGAGCTTCGTCTCATCTGCAATGCCATCAAAGGATTAATACACCTCTTGAAAGCATAGACGATAACACGCTTCGGTTGCAAGACAGAAAAACAGTGTGACATTTGCCAGATGAGCCGTTTGGATAGACCACCGTGCATCCGTTGTTGCAAAACGACAGAAACAGCTGTATTTAGTAACAAAAAAGAATTTCATTGTAGCATCCCGGGAGGGAAAGGCTATAATTTAGGACTCTTGCGAAAAGACCAGCCGTATTTGGCGCATCGAGGAACAATGGATTACAAACTCGCCGACATCATCGATATTCCAGCCGTACAGGTGCTGATGGATAAGCTGTGGGAAGCCTCCCGGATTCCCACCGGACTTATCGATATCGACGGCACCATCCTGGTCGCCACGGGCTGGCAGCAGATCTGCACGAAGTTTCATCGCAGGGAACCGGAGATGTCCGAACGCTGCAGAGAAAGCGACGCGTTCATGAAACGGCGCTTGAGCGACGGCCGGCCCCTGCCCGAATGCGGCTATATCGAATACCAGTGCGGCAATGGCATGATCGATATCGGCATTCCCATCGTGATCGAAGGGAGGCACCTGGCCAACATCTTTCTCGGCCAGTTCTTCTATGAACCGCCCGACGAAAAATATTTCCGCCAGCAGGCCCTGCAGTTCGACCTCGACGTCAGCGCCTATCTCGAGGCATTGAGCACCGTTCCGATTTTCACCCGCGAGAAGGTCCGGAAGATACTCGACTTCAACATGGAGCTGGTCAAGC
>CALZIC010000489.1 GCA_945787285.1 uncultured Desulfuromonadales bacterium | reverse complement strand
GCCGGGGGCATTGCCCTCGACGATAAAAGCGGTAATTTCCGGGCGCTCCTCGGACAGATCGTTGGTGCGGGCCATAACGATCAGCAGGTCGGCGGCCGTACCGTTGGTAATCCAGAGCTTTTCGCCGTTGATCAGGTAGGCGTCGCCATCGTCGGTCAGCTTGGCGGTAGTCGACATTTTCGACGGATCGGAGCCGACCCCCGGTTCGGTGAGGGCAAAGGCGCTCATCGCCCCTTTGGCCAGCCGCGGCAGATAAGCCTTCTTCTGCTCTTCGGTGCCGAAGACCTTGAGCGGCTGGGGCACGCCGATGCTCTGGTGGGCCGACAGCATGACCGCGGTCGAGGCGCAGTGGCTTGCGACGAGCTGCACGATGCGGTTGTAGTTGATCTGGGAGAGGCCGAGGCCGCCGTACTCGGTCGGTATCTTGATGCCGAACAGTCCCAATTGACGCAAGCCGTCGACGACCTCCGAAGGGATCTCCTTTTCCCGGTCGATCCGGTCGGCATCGACCTTTTCGACCAGAAAGGCCGTCACTCCGACCAGCACCTCATCGCCGATTTTGCGATCCGCCTCATCCTGCTGCGGAAAAGGGAAGAGCAGTTCGGTGCGCAACCGCCCCATGAACAGTTCGCCAACAAAACTCGGCTGTTTCCATTCAGTTTCACGCGCCGCCTCGGCGACCTCGATCGAGCGTTCCTGTTCTCCCATGGCGTCCTCCTTAACAGCACAATGAATTACGTATATCTAAAAGGATAACAGGTGTTTGGGGAAACGCATCTGAGATGACCAAGCTTTATCTCCGCCCACCTCCCCCTGAAAGCCCCCTCCCCTCATGGACTGGGTCTAAAGACTTAAGGCTTGAGATTAGCGTCATAAAACGTTATAAAACTCTGGTCAATCATTCATCAGAGAAAGCATCTACCGGGTCACTACTACTATGAATACCGCCACCCACTCCACTGCCGCCACCCCGGCTTTTGAAATCAAGGGCAGCGCGCTGACCTTGATGGTTCTGCATTTGCTCGAAACCGACACGGCCGCTGCCTGCCTGCAACTGCGAGAAAAATTCGGCAAGTCTTCCGGTTTTTTCAAGAACGCCCCGCTCCTTGTCGACCTCAGCGAGGTCCAGCAGGCCGGTGCGTCGCTCGAGCTGGAACCCCTGGTCGACACCCTGCGCGAACTCGGCCTGGTCCCCGTCGGCGTCCGAGGCGGATCCGAGGAACAGAACAGGCTGGCATTAGCTGCCGGCATCGGAATCCTCCCTTCCTCCCGTTCCGAAAGATCGGCCCCCGAGGCGGCCTGCGAACCCGTTTCTGAACCGACTTCCCAGCCGGCCCCCGCGCAGCCAAGCCCCCCATCGGGCACCAAAGTCATCACCCTGCCGATCCGTTCGGGGCAACGGGTGGTGGCCAACGGAGACCTGATCGTCCTCGCCTCGGTCAATTCGGGGGCGGAAATCCTCGCCACCGGAAACATCCACGTATACGGCGCTCTGCGCGGCCGCGCTTTTGCCGGGGCCCAGGGGGACACCGATGCACGCGTCTTCTGTCTGCAGTTCAACCCGGACCTGGTCGCCGTCGCCGGCGAATACCTGGTCAGCGACGAACTCGACAAAGCACATATTGGCAAAACGACTCTCGTCTCCTTAAAAGACGACCAATTGTTGGTTGAACCGATCGGCATTTTCGATCCCCACGAATGAGGCTCTGTGATATGAAAAAAAAATCGGGTAACAAGTCTCGCAAACTGACTGTCGTCGAGGAGAACTCGGCTACGGAGGAGACTCAAAACTTGGCGAAGGTGGTTGTTGTCACCTCCGGCAAAGGTGGCGTAGGAAAGACCACGACCAGCGCGGCATTTTCTACGGCGCTGGCACTCAAGGGCTACAAGACCGTCGTCATGGACTTCGATGTCGGCCTGCGCAACCTCGACCTGATCATGGGCTGCGAGCGCCGGGTCGTCTACGACCTGCTCAACGTCATCCACGGCGAAGGCTCCCTCAACCAG
>CALZIC010000488.1 GCA_945787285.1 uncultured Desulfuromonadales bacterium | reverse complement strand
CCGTCGAAAAACCAGGCCGGGGCGGTGGAAACCACCTCCACGGCGATTTCCGGATGACGCCGGCGCAGGGTGTTGATGATCTGGCAGGAACGGCTGGCGTGGCCCAGGCCGTGGCCGCTGATGTAGTAACGTATTTTTTCCATGACTCGATTCATAGCACGGGGTGGGGGCGGGGAACAAGAATTGGTTGATTTTCTGTGGTCTGGCAAGTAGTCAGGATCCTGAAAATAGGGCCCTTTTCAATGGTGGCGCGGGGCCCTGGCGAGGACCGCGACCGAAACCTCGGAAGCTCCGCCGGCCCGAAGTGCGCGTGCACATTCGTGAACCGTGGCCCCCGTGGTCATGACGTCGTCGATCAGCAGCACACGTTCGCCCTGCAGGGGGTCGCTGAGGGCAAAAGCCCCCTTGAGATTGTGATGGCGCGCGCTCGCCGAGAGGCCCTGCTGGGTTTCTGAGGGGCGAATGCGCAACAGGCGACGGGTCGGAACCGGAACGCCCCACGGCCTGCCGAGTTTTCTGGCCAGCAGCAGCGACTGGTTGTAGGTCCGCTCGCGGAGGCGACTGGCGTGGAGAGGGACGGGGATGATCAGGTCGGGTGGGTTGAAGTCGGGAGCCACCTCCAGGGATTGGCGAAGTAGGTCGGCCAGGGGTTGGTCGAGGTCGATGGCCCCCTGATACTTGAAACGGTGAATGGCGGAGCGCAACGCGCCGTCGTAGATCCCTACTGCAGTAACGCGACTGAAGGGGGGGCGCTTGCGCAGGCACTCGCCGCAGAGGTGGGCGCTTCCCTGCTCGGTAATAAAGGGGAGGGCGCATAAGGGGCAGCGCGCTTCAGGAAGGGGAGTGATGCCACTCAGGCAGTCTGGGCAAAAAGTATCGTGGTGGCCGCTGCCTAGGCGGGTGCTGCAGAGGGGACAGGTCGACGGCAGCAACAGGTCGACGAGGGATGAGAATTGCTGTCTGATCGTAGCCAGCATCTAAAAGGTCCACTAAAAAAGCCTGCCCCAAATGTCGGGGCAGGCTTGTCTGGTTTAAAGGAGCGGGGTCCCTGTCATCGCCTCGGGCTGCTTGATGTCGAGCAGCTTGAGGATGGTCGGCGCGATGTCGGCCAGAATCCCCTCTTTGAGGGTGGCGTCCTTCCGCTCCGGGTCGACCATGATCAGCGGCACCAGGTTCGAGGTGTGGGCGGTGTGGGGCCCCCCCTTGCCATCGGTCATCTGCTCGCAGTTGCCGTGATCGGCGGTCAGCAGCAGGCTGCCGCCCGCCTTGAGGATGGTCTCGACAATGCGGCCGACGCATCGGTCCACCGTTTCCATGGCCTCGACGGCGGCTTTGAGTACGCCGGTATGGCCGACCATGTCGGGATTGGCGTAGTTCAGGACGATCAGGTCGTAGTTCCCCGATTCGACCCGCTGTATCACCTCGTCGGTGACCGCTTCGGCGCTCATGGCCGGTTTCAGGTCGTAGGTCGCAACCTCTTTGGGCGAGGGGATCAGCGAACGGTCTTCCCCGGGGAACGGTTCTTCGATGCCGCCGTTGAAAAAGAAGGTGACGTGCGCGTACTTTTCCGTCTCGGCGATACGCAGCTGGCGCAGGCCGTTGCGGGATACGATCTCTCCGAGAAGGTCGGGGTAGCTATCCGAAGGATAGGCAACCGCCAGGGGGAAGGTTTCGTCGTACTCGCTCATGCAGACGTAGGCTGCGAGTTTAGGGGTCTTGCTCCGGGCGAAGCCGTCGAAGTCGGCCTGGGTGAGCGCTCGGGTAATTTCCCGGGCCCGGTCGGCGCGGAAATTGAAGAAAATGACGCCGTCTCCATCGTCGATGGTGGAGGCCTTCTGCGTGCTGCCTATGACGACCCGGGGCTGGACGAATTCATCGGTTTGCCCCGCCTGGTAGGCTTCTTCGATCGCCTCGCTGCTGGAGCCGACCTGAACCCCTTCACCGAGGGTCAGGGCGCGGTACGCTTTTTCAACGCGGTCCCAGCGATTGTCGCGGTCCATGGCATAGAAGCGGCCGGTAATTGTT
>CALZIC010000487.1 GCA_945787285.1 uncultured Desulfuromonadales bacterium | reverse complement strand
CGAGCGGGTGATCGAGGGCAGGCACAGCCGGGGGCTGATCTGGCACACCCAGGGGAGCGGCAAGTCGCTGACCATGGTCTTTGCCACCCTGAAACTGAAGCGGCACCTGAGCATCGACCACCCCAGCCTGACCAGCCCCAACATCCTGGTCCTCACCGACCGCAAGGATCTCGACAGCCAGATCGCCAGCACCTTCAAGGCCTGCGGCCTGCCCAACCCGCAGCAGGTCGAGCAGGCGCTGCGGTTCCAGCAGGCAGAAGAGAGCCTTGTCGAGAGGGGTGGCGAAGTCCCCGTCCGGCTTCGGCCAGGGGTCCTTCCACACCCCCCAGTATTGGGAAGGGGCTCCGGTCGTCCCGTAGAGGGTATGCACCCCGTTGGTGGCGATATTGAACAGGTTGGAGTAAAAGAGGCGGGGGATGTCGCGCTCGTACTGCTTGATCTGATCGAAAGCCTCACCGCTCTTGTCCTTGTAGGCCAGAGGGCTTTTCGCCTCAACCACCACCAGGGGGATGCCGTTGACATAGACGACGATATCGGGGATGCGGCTTCTCTCGGCTTTGACGTAAAGCTGATTGGTGACGGTGAAGGTGTTGTTGGCGGGGTTGAGAAAGTCGATGATGCGGATGGTCTGCTTGGTCGCTGCATCCGGCACGTTGCGGCTGTAATCCCCCCGCAGAATGCTGGTCCACTGCTCGTTATCGTGGAGGGCGATCAGCTCCTGGTAAGTGGCGCGGGCCACCTCCTCGGGGACGCCGTTGATGCGCTGAATCGCTTCGAGAAACTCCTCGCGCAGCAGCACCTGATTCATGCCGTCGCGGGCGGATGCGTTGTCTCCCGGCCGCAGGTGCTCCACGGCGACTTTGACCGCGTATTTGCTCTCGGATGGCGGCAAATAGCCGTAACCGAGGGCAATCAGCCCTTCGACGCAGGGTTTTTCCGCCAGTCGAAATTCAGGACCTCCACCTGTACTCATTGCAATTCCTCCAGAGAAATCAATCCTCGGTCCGGTCATCCTTTTTCTCATTGCAATTCCTCCAGAGAAATCAATCCTCGGTCCGGTCATCCTTTTTCAATCGGTAGTATCCGGTTTTAAGCGGCCCGACAAATTCAATTAAATCTTTATCCTTTAGTGCAGCAAGATCCCTTTTGGCTGTTTTTTCCGTGATCTTCCAATGCCCTGCGAGGTCTGCCGCCCTTGTTTTGCTGCCAGCCCTGAGCTGCTCTAGGAACCACGCCTGCCGGTCATTTATAGGGACATTTATAGGGACATTTGTAGGGACATGGGCCTCTACTTGGGCCTGACTGATTTTCGGGTGGGGTCGTAGCACGGTACGCAGTGCCGGGCCGAACTCCTGCCAGTCGGGCAGAGGATAGCCGCCAGCGTGGCAGGCCTCGGTAATGCGCAGATAGCCGCTGCCCCACTCCTCGATCAGATTCAGTTCCCGAAAGACGCGGGCGATCACTCGGTTGCGCACCCTGCTGACGCCGCTTTTGAAATCTTCCAGAGTCATACCGAAGGGGAGCATGCCGGGGTTCTGCACGTCCATCCGGTCGTCATAGATACTGACGAGGGTGCGCATGCCGGTCAACGAATAGTCGGCATGGACGAGGGCATTGACAAAAACCTCCCTCAAGGCGATTTCGGAATATTCGGGGATATCGCGGCGCTGCATGCCGGTGATTTCAGCCGCCATGCGGGTGTTGCGCCGAATGAATTTGGGAACTTCGGTTACGGCGTCGAGGATCGTCCCCTCGATATCGAGCCGGTCGAGAAATTCCGCCTTGCTCGTCCTAAGAAACCGTGCGCAGCTCACCCGCGCATCGGGAAAATGGCGCAGCCGCGGCCCCTCCTTGCCGAAGAGGATCAGGCCGCCATTGGAGACCGCCAAGCTCCCGGCATAGGGGGCTAGGACGCCGAGGGACTCGAGCTTGGCCTGATCAATTTGCCGTCCGACCCGGGAAAAGGCTTTTTCGATATTGGGCAGGTTGAGGTCGTCGATGGTCGTCCCGATGCAGGGAAGGCGGTCGAAAGACTGCCCCTCTTTGGCTCTTTGAATCTCGGCCAAAAACTCCGGTCCTGCCTGGCGGTTGGTCGAGCCGAGGCGGATATAAGCCCCCCTCTCGGGCCCCTCCTTCGCCAGGTAAAAGGGCCCCAGCCAGTGCGGGACCTTGACGATCAACAGATTTTTCCCATCGACGGTGCACGACTCGATTTCGGGCGTCATCTGGGGCCGAACCGCGTCGGCAATGGCATTGGCCAATTGCTCCTCTGCCCTCAACACATCATCGACGCCACAGAGGGACCCGTCGTCCTCCCTGCCGATGACCAGCGTGCCCCCTGCCGTGTTGGCAAAGGCCACCAGGGTGCGCAGGATCGGCCTCAGCGAGGAGAGGTCGCGTTTAAATTCGAGGTTTTTCCCCTCGGGGCGGTTAATCAGATCGGTCAAGGGCATAGGATTGCGGGCCTTTGGCTGTTTGCGATTATCTTTTGTTCAGCGGTCGTGCTTGGTTTGGTTTTTATCTATCCTGTAGGGGGCTCAATTTTACATACCTAAACCTTTATGTAAAAAAGAAGGGCATAAATTTACATAATGCTTTTCTCTGGAGCCTTTCTCCGGCGTTTTTTGTTCTTCAACTGCGCTGATGGCTGGGAATGTCCATAAGTTGAATCTGTCCCCCGTATATCACTTTTCGTGAGATAAGGAGCAAAAGAAATGGCCATATCTCCGAATTGCGAGATATTGGCCCGGGGCAAGGAGCCATATCTCACAAAAAGCAGGGATGGGGCAGGTCCTTTCTGAAAACGGCTGTAGGGGCTAACATTCGAGGTGGTAAGCTAGTTCCCATTCAATCCATAATCTCGCGACCGCAAAGCATTTTTCCAGTGAGATTCTCGTCTGTTGATATCCTCCTTCGAGGCATGGTTGTCGGCGATCTCCAGGATCGAGTATTGGAAGTTAACCTTGTGCTGATGCCCTTTTTCCTTGAGTAGTTTTTTCAAGAGTTCATTGCCACCATGGGCGGTTTTTACATAGGAGCACCAGCGCTG
>CALZIC010000486.1 GCA_945787285.1 uncultured Desulfuromonadales bacterium | reverse complement strand
GATGCAGGCCTAGCCTTGCGTTAAGTCAAAGAGGCGCAACGAAGACAGCGGCCAAAAGGGCCGGAATTTGAGGTCACGATTAACCGCACGGGGCACTAGGTGTTGCTGATGTTACCGAACCGAATTCTTACGAAACCACCTTGGCACCGCCAACGACATTGCCATCGGCATCGACCTTGGAGCCGTCATCGATCTTGTGGAACGAATCGGGGATCGAGTAGTCGACCGTTTCCGGGTGATGCTCGAAGATCGGGAAGTACTTGGCGATCAGCACGAAGAACAGGATGTGCCCCGCGATAATCCCGATGGTGACCAGCGACTCGATGATGGAGGGGTAGTAGATCTGATTGGGATCCATCATCCCGAACATCGAGACGTTGAAGCGGTTGAGCACCAGGCCGAAGACGACCAGGCTGGCCGCGATCACCCGCCGGCGGTCGTTTTCACGCACCGACTTCTGGGTGAACATGATCATGGGCAGAATGAAGCCGACACCCATCTCCAGGATGAAGAGGAGGGTCAGGACCGGGACGTCGAAGAACGGCCCCTCGGAGAGCGCCATCAGGCTGTAGACCCGTAGGAAGAGGTAGACACCGAGGGTCCAGGGGAGAATCTTCGCCAGGGTGCGCAGCAGCACCCCTTCGTTCGGCTGGCCCATCCACTTGTGGCAGGAAGTCGCCTCGATGATGATGATACACATGCCCGAGCAGATGGCGCTGACCCAGAAGAGCAGCGGCAGCAGCGGGTTGTACCAGAGGTTGTGCAGCTTGTCGACGGCGATCAAAAAGAAGGTGCCGAGGGAGCTCTGGTGCAGGGTGGAGATGGCCGCAGCCAGAATGACCAGGGGCATCTCCAGCCAGCGCAACACCCGCAGGGGCAGGTGCCAGCCGAACTTCTCAGCCACCGGCGAGAGGAACTCGAGGAAGAGCACGGTGGTGTAGGCCATGACGCACATGGCGACCTCGAACATCGGCGAGTGCAGGTTCCAGTAGCGCAGTACCTGCCAGCCTTTGTGGGGCTGACCGAGGTCGAGCACCAGGCCGACGCAGACCAGCGAGTAGCCGAGAAAGCCGGTGACGATGGCCGGACGGACCAGAGGCTCAAGCTTCTTGATGTGGAAGACGTGAACGATCGCCCCGAGGGTGAAAGCGCCGGCCGCCAGGGGCACGGCGGTCACCACGTCGAAGGAGATCCACAGCCCCCAGGGGTAGGTGTCGTTCATGTTGGTGGTGGGGCCCAGGCCGAAAACAAATCGGGCCAGGGACGCCACCGCGGCGAGACCCACCAGAAATATCAGAAATTTGACAAAGCTGTGGTAGCCCTTGATTTCGTTGGCAACATATTTAACCGCAGTCATCGGTTCAGTCCTCCTTCGGCTCGCTGGCTTGGGCCGCCTGCTCTTCGCGTTCTTTTTTCAGGCGATCCTTCCGGTGGTTGATCCAGGAAATGGCCGACAGTCCGCCACCCACGGTGAGGAATGCGGCCGGCACCAGACGCAGCGCCTGCCAGGTGTAACCGGGCAGAGGACGCATGGTGACCGGCTTGAAGCCGAGCTCGTCGAAGGGGAGGCTGGTCAGGTAGATGACGGTGGTGCCGCCGGCCTCTTCTTTGCCGTAGACCTTGTGGATGTACTTGTCCGGATGCCTGGCCAGACGCTGTTCGGCCACCTTGATCATCTCGTCACGGGGACCGTAGCTGATCGCGGTCGGGCAGGTGGTGGCGCAGGCGGGCTGCAGCCCTTCCTTGACGCGGCTGTAGCAGCCGGTGCACTTCTTGACCAGCGGAAGCCCTTTGCTCCACTCGTACTTGGGCACGCCGAAGGGGCAGGCGATCATGCAGAAACGGCAGCCGATGCAGCGGTCGGCCTTGTAGATGACCGGGCCTTCTTCGGTCTTCTGAAAGGCGCCGACCGGGCAGACCGAGGCGCATGCCGGCTCGTCGCAGTGCATGCACATCTCTTTGTAGAAGGCAAACTCGTTCTGCCCGTTCTTCTGGTAGTCGCGGAACTTGATGCGGGTGAAGGTGTATTC
>CALZIC010000485.1 GCA_945787285.1 uncultured Desulfuromonadales bacterium | reverse complement strand
GTTCGAGGTTCTTTTCGATACCCGCCAGAGCCTTTTGCAGCTGCTCTTCGGCAATATCAAAAAGAACCACCCCATATTCGTGCTGAGCCAGAACATGGGCGATACCGCTTCCCATCTGTCCCGCTCCGAGTACACCAACCTTCTGAATCATGCATTTACTCCCGACTGTAGGCTTACAATTAACGAATCAATTCGCCTATTCCCTGGCTAAACTCTCTCGAAAATAGCGGCCACGGCTTCGCCACCGCCGATACATAGGGTAGCCAGTCCGTAACGGACCTCTCGCCTGCCCATCTCCCGTACCAGGGTAGCGGTCAGACGGGCACCGCTGGCTCCCAGAGGATGGCCGATTGCGACGGCGCCGCCGTTGACATTGACTTTTTCCGGATCGAGTTCCAGTTCCTTGATGGCAAAAAGCGTTACCGCAGCAAAAGCCTCGTTGATCTCGAACAGGTCGATGTCATCGACGGTAAGTCCTGCCTTGGAGCAAACCTTCTCGATTGCCCCCACCGGCGCCAGGGCAAAATCGTCGGGGTGCATGCTGTTGGAGGCGTAGGCAACCAGGCGGGCCTTTGGCTTGAGACCGAATTTTTCCACCGCCTCTTCGCTGGCAAGCAGGGTCAGGGCCGCACCGTCGTTGATGGTGGAGGCGTTGCCCGCGGTGATGGTCCCTTCCCTGTTGAAAACGGCGCGCAGCCCGGGCAGCTTGTCAAAGTCGACCTTGGAGGGCTCCTCATCCGTATCGACGACCACCTCTCCTTTGCGGGTCTTTTTCACCACCGGAACGAGCTCCTCAGCGAAGGTGCCATTCTCCACGGCCGCCTGGGCACGCTGGTAAGAGCGCGCGGCGAACAAATCTTGCTCCTCGCGGGTCAGGCCGCGTTTCCCGACGCTGGCCTCGGCGATCACTCCCATGTGCTGACTGCTGTAAGGATCCTGCAACCCGTCTTGAATCAGAAGGTCCACCACTTCGCCGCTGCCCATCCGAAAGCCGTAGCGGGCCTGGTTGAGAAGGTAGGGCGCTTGGGACATATTCTCCATCCCCCCGGCAATGACCACCTCGGCATCGCCGAGACGAATCGAGCCGGCTCCGAGCATCAGGGCCTTGAGGCCGCTGCCGCAGACTTTGTTGATGGTCATGGCTGGGATCGTATCGGGCAAGCCTGCAAATCGCATCGCCTGCCGAGCAGGAGCCTGACCAGAACCGCCGGACAGTACCTGGCCGACAATCACTTCGTCAACAGCATCGCCCGCAAGGCCGGCGCCCTCAAGGAGCCCCTCAATTACGGTGGACGCCAGACGAGGGGCCTCCACATCAGAAAGCGCACCACCAAAGGACCCCTGGGGGGTACGCAAAGATTCAACTACGTAAACCTTCTTCATGATCTCCCTCTCTATAGTTCTGAAGAACAAACCTTGACAATTTCAGTCGCCCGGAATCTGTGCTTCGCACATTAAGTAAATAGGTACCACAATACCAATTTATGTGTCAACAAAATATTTCGTTAGAAATCTGGGGAAGTAAAATTAAACATAGGGATGAAAAAGAAGGGCCGGCTCAATCTTCGCAGGTGATGGGCCAGAGCCCTTGCTCTTTTAAAACCTTGCGGAGAGCCTTGAGCCCCTGGTTCATGGCGGGCACCCCGCCATAAACAGCGGTCTGAAAAATCACCTCGGCGAGTTCCCGAGGTTTGCACCCCACATTAAGGGCAGCCAGAAGGTGAAGCTCGAGCTCCTCTGTCTTCTCGAGAACAGTCAGGGCGGCAACGGTGACCATCTGGCGCACCGGGTGGGGGACAACCTCCCGAGCGTACATCTGGCCGGTGATGAACATCGAGAGGTCCCTGGCCAGGCTGCGGTCAAAGGACTTCCACAGCTCGTAAGGCTTCTCTGACGAGACCCCTTCGAAATAGAGCGCTGCAGTTTCGGAGGTTTTCCTGGCAATATCGTTAGACATGGAGGGATCCTTTCGGTGGTCAGTAATCTGTGATTGGTGATTGGTGATTGGTGATTGGTGAACTGCTTGTCAGAA
>CALZIC010000484.1 GCA_945787285.1 uncultured Desulfuromonadales bacterium | reverse complement strand
TCGCTGGTCGATCAAGAAAAACTTTTTTACTTGACCTGCGATTTATCGAAAAAATTTAAGATACTTTATCTTAGTGGTCCGCACCCAAATAAGCGCCTTCACTTGTTGCCAGAGATTACAGCACGGATGGTAGCTTCTGGCTGCACCGATTTTACTTTTGTAACGACTATGGATGAGGCTTCTGTTTATGCGGTTGATGTCATTCGCCAGTTTCGGGAGAGGGGGCTTGAGTGTCACTTTGAAAACATAGGGCCTGTTCCTCCTGGCGATGTTGCAACTGTTATTGAGGCATGTAACGCTATGTGCACCTTGAGCTTACTGGAGAGTTTTAGCAACAATTTCGTAGAGGCTTGGCAGATGCAAAAACCGCTTATAGTTACTGATGCAGATTGGTCAAGAGATTCTTGCGGAGAAGCCGCCCTTTATGTTGACCCGAGTAATTTTGATGCCGCTGCTTCGACCTTTGTCTCTTTGGTTAATGATGCTCATCTTGGGCAACGTCTTTCAAAGGCAGGGCAGGCACAATTGAGGCTCTACAATACCCCAGAGAGTAAATTGGAAGCTTATCTGGAGGTTTTGGGCCGCGCAAGAGCGCTTGGGCCACTGCCACCAAGTGAGCGCAGGAAAATTTGCTGGCCTTGAGGTTAGGGAGTTTGATATGGAAAAGCCTTTTTATCATGGTTTTCTTGTTGTCAGTTATGAATTGCTTCTGCGCTTAATATTTTCCCTTCCGCGATACAAAGCCATTAATAATTTAAAATCCTTCTTTTTAAGGAGGGTTGGTGCCAAGGTGGGCAAACAGGTTGTTTTTTATCCTGGGGTTTGGATTGCCCCTGGACGAAACCTGGTTCTAGGCGATGACGTCGATCTAGCACTTGAAGTTCTAATTACCACTGGCGGAGGGGTTGAGATAGGCGATCGGACCTTGATTGGTTATCGAACGCAGATTCTTTCAAGCAATCATGTGATTCCGGATGGACAGGGCCGCATTTTTTCAGCTGGCCACGAAAAAAAAGCCGTCAAAATTGGTAAAGATGTCTGGATTGGCGCGAACTGTTTGATTTTGCCCGGTGTGACAATCGGAGATGGGGCGGTAATTGCTGGAGGCAGCGTTGTTACAAAGTCAGTTGAGGCTTTCACAATTGTTGGCGGGTGCCCTGCTAAACTTTTGAAAAAACGTGTTTAAAGGAAAGGGTACTAATCATAGCCATGAAACAGATCCTCCAAAATCTCAAATCCGGTGAAACCGAACTCGCTGAAATCCCCTGTCCTCAAGGCAAGGCAGGACACCTCCTCATCCAGACCTGCACCTCTCTCGTCTCCGCCGGTACCGAGCGTATGCTCGTCGACTTCGGTAAAGCCAATATGCTGCAAAAGGCCCGGCAGCAGCCGGACAAGGTGCGGATGGTTCTCGACAAGATGAAGACTGACGGGGTCGTTCCGACCCTTGAAGCCGTCAGGAGCAAACTCGACCAGCCTTTGCCCATGGGGTATTGCAACGTTGGCCGCATTGCGGTTATCGGCGCGGGGTTGGAGTCTGAGGGGTATAAAGTCGGGGAGAGGGTCGTCTCGAACGGCAAGCATGCCGAGGTTGTCTGTGTGCCCCACAACCTGTGCGCCAGAATCCCCAATGCCGTCAGTGACGAAGCCGCCTCTTTCACTGTCCTTGGCGCCATTGCCCTCCAAGGGATCCGCCTTGTTCAGCCGACCCTCGGCGAGGCTATTGTCGTCACTGGCCTCGGGCTGATTGGCCTGATGACGGTGCAGTTGCTAAAGGCACAAGGTTGCCGTGTGCTTGGCATCGACTTCGATTCTAAAAAGTGTGAACTGGCCCGACAGTTTGGTGCCGAGACGGTCGATCTCTCCAAGGGGGAGGACCCGGTGGCCGTGGCCGAGAAATTTTCCCGGAGGCGCGGCGTGGACGGCGTGTTGATCACCGCTTCGAGCAAGAGCAACGAGCCGGTCCACCAGGCCGCGACAATGTGCCGCCAGCGAGGCCGGATTGTTCTGGTCGGGGTGGTTGGGCTGGAACTCTCCCGCGCCGATTTCTACGAA
>CALZIC010000483.1 GCA_945787285.1 uncultured Desulfuromonadales bacterium | reverse complement strand
AGCCCTGCCCTTCATGAAGGCGGATTTTATCGATTTTCTGCGCCTTTACCGGCTCGACATGCGGTATGTTCGCCTGCACCCCAAAGGCGACGGAGACATCGATCTGCGGTTCAAGGGGCCGCTGATCCATGTGATGATGTTCGAGGTCTATGCGCTGGCTATTATCAGTGAACTGTACACCGGAGCGTGCAGGAAAAAGGCATCCTTCGAAGAGGGGCGTTCGCGGCTTTATGAAAAATTGTCCCTGCTGAAGAAGCGCCAGGACCTCGAGGGGCTGAGGATTGCCGACTTCTCCACCCGGCGCCGGGCCAGCCTGGCATGGCAACGGCAGGTCGTCGGCATTTTGCGCGAGGAGATTCCCGGGCACTTCTCGGGCACGAGCAACGTTCTTCTTGCCAAAGAGTTCGACCTGGCCCCCATCGGTACCATGGCCCACGAATGGTTTCAGGCCTGGCAGGCGGTCACCCGCCTGGCGGACGCGCAACGGGCCGCGCTCGAGGGCTGGGTCAGGGAATACCGGGGGGCTCTCGGCATCGCCCTGACCGACTGTTACAACATGGATGCCTTCGTTCGCGACTTCGATCTGTATTTCGGCAAGCTGTTCGACGGCCTTCGCCATGACAGCGGGTGTCCCTTCGCCTGGGGAGAAAAAGCGATCGTGCTCTACCAGTCGGTAGGACTCGACCCTGGCCGGAAAGCCCTGGTCTTCAGCGATGCGCTGAACTTTCCCAAAATGCTTTCGATATTCGATCATTTTCGAGGCCGCGTTAACCTCTCCTTCGGCATCGGCACAAACCTCGGCAACGATATCGGGATCGAACCGTTGAATATCGTCATCAAAATGGTTCGGGCCAACGGCCGGCCGGTCGCCAAGATTTCCGACGCGCCGGGCAAGAGCATGTGTGACGACCTCGATTACTTGAGATATTTGGCCAGCGTTTACGAAATCGCCCAAGATGGCCTCAATGGCGCAGGACTGAAGGGTGACATTGAGGAGAATGACGGCTGAACGGTAGAAGCCCGTGAATCAACCGTATAGACCGGTGCAAACCGGCAAAGAAACAGGAAGGGACAGGATGTGAAACCGACGAAACTGGGGAAAGAAGATTACCAAATTTGTTCGAGACAGCGGGCCTACAACGGTTTTTTCAAGCTCGACAGGGTGACGCTGAAGCACCGACTCCACCTCGGGGGGTGGTCTCCCGAACTCACCCGCGAGCTGATGACCCGCGGCGACGCCGTGGGGGTTCTCATGGTCGACCCTGACCGCGAGGTCGTGGTTCTGGTCGAACAGTTCCGCGTCGGCGCGATCCAGGCGTCGGAAGGCCCGTGGATTCTCGAACTGGTCGCAGGGGTGGTGGAGCAGGGCGAGTCGCCGGAAGATGTCGCCGTCCGCGAAGCACGGGAGGAGTCGGGGGTCGAGCTTTCTTCCCTTGAGAGGATCACCTCATGCATCCTCTCCCCCGGAGGCTGCGACGAGATGGCCCATCTTTTTTACGCCGAAATCGACAGTACGGGGGTTGACGGTGTACATGGCCTGGCCGAAGAGGGAGAGGACATCGCGGTCGTCACGCTTTCCCTTGAGGAGGCCTTCGCCATGCTCGACCAGCACCGCTTCGTCAATGCCACCGTCATCATCGCCCTGCAGTGGCTGCGACAGAAACGAGAGGTTCTAAACAGGTCCGACCCTGAGCCGGTTTACTCTGAGGCCTGCCCTTGAGCTGATCCGGCATCCTCAGCGGCCTGGGTCTCGAGGTTCTCCTGCGGAAGGGACTCAAGCGCTCCGAGCTTCACCAGCAGCTGGTTATAGACCTCGGCGACATCCTGCAGCTGGTCGCCATTGCGCAGTTTCAGCGGCTTGGCCGGCTCCCCCTGGGTGATGGCCTCCATATGGCGTTTCATGTGATAGACGGGTCCCGCCACCCGGTGAAACAAAAAGATCCCGAACAGCATGAAGTAGACCAGGGCGGAGAGGGCGGCGATGGTGACGCTGAACAGCAGCATGAAATGGCTGTAGTTGGCGAGGAGCTGCGGCGCCTCCACCACCTGGTAAAGGCCGAG
>CALZIC010000482.1 GCA_945787285.1 uncultured Desulfuromonadales bacterium | reverse complement strand
CTGAACCACTATATTCTGCAGGGTCACCGCAAGTCGCAGGAGGACGAGGTTTTTGTCGCGTCGATCTGCAATACCCTCGCCAGCATGATCGACCGCCATCATAGCGAAGAGCGCATCCGCCACGCCAAGGAGCAGGCCGAGGCCGCCAGCCTCGCCAAAAGCGAATTCGTGGCCAACATCAGCCATGAAATCCGCACCCCGATGAACGGCATCATCGGCATGACCGAGCTGGTCCTCGACAGCGAGCTCGCCCCGGAGCAGCGCGAATGCCTGGCCCTGGCCAACACCTCGGCCCAGGCCCTCCTCGACCTGCTCAACGACATCCTCGATTTTTCCAAAGTCGAAGCCGGCATGATGATCATGGAGGAAATGGATTTCAACCTCGAACAAACGCTCAAGCCGCCGATTGCCTCGCTCAAGTTTCAGGCCGGCCAAAAGGGGCTCGAGTTGAACTTTCACTGCGCCGCCGACACCCCCCTGGCGCTCTGCGGTGATCCCGGGCGCCTGCGCCAGGTCATGATCAACCTGATCGGCAATGCCATCAAGTTCACCGACAAGGGCGCCATCGACATTCATGTCGGGCCGGACGCAACCGCGCTGGATGATGACGGAATGCACCGGCTGCACATCCGCGTCAGCGATACCGGCATCGGCATTCCCCGGGACAAAATAGAACACATTTTCGAAAGTTTTTCCCAGGTTGACGGCTCGGTCACCCGCAAGTTCGGCGGCACCGGCCTTGGCCTGGCCATCTCCAGGAAAATCGCCCGGATGATGAACGGACAGATCTGGGCCGAAAGCGAGCCCGGCCGGGGGAGCACCTTTCACTTCTCCTTCGCCATGAAACCGGGGCAGCTTTGCGGCGCGCAGCAAGCCGCCGGCACGCCTGAGAGCGCCGTCTCCTCGGGGCGCCCGTTGCACATCCTGCTGGCTGAAGACAACTTCGTCAACCAGCAGCTGGTGAGCAAACTTCTGGCCAAGCGGGGGCACCAGACCACTGTGGCCAGCAACGGGGCCGAAGCCCTGCTGCTGTTGGAACGAAATAGCTTCGACCTGGTTCTGATGGACGTGCAGATGCCGGAACTCGATGGCCTGGAAGCGACCCAGGTCATTCGCAGCGGCGTATTGACCGGAATCGATCCCCGCATTCCGATCATCGCCCTTACCGCCCACGCCATGCCGCACGACAAGGAGAGGTTTCTTGCCGAAGGGATGACCGACTACTTGGCCAAGCCGATCGATGACCGCCAGCTGTTCGACTCCATCGAGGCGCTGGCCGGCTGTGCCCCCCAGCGGGGGGCAGCGCCGTCGACCGACGGCGGCCAGGTTATCGATCAGAAGAGCGCCCTGCAGCGGCTCGGCGGAGACCGAGAGATTCTGGTCGAAATCTGGAAGGCGTTTGCCCAAGATGCCCCCCGGCTGCTCGAAAAGCTCGAATCGGCCCTCAGCGGCGCCAGCCCCGACGAAGCCGGACGCCTTTGCCACTCGCTCAAGGGGGCGGCCGGAAGCATCGGCGCCGGGCGAGTGCAGCAGAAAATGGTCGAGCTCGAAAAGGCCCTGAAGCACAACTCCCCGGAACAGGCGCTCGGGCATCTTCCCCCGTTAACCGTTGAAGTCAATGCGGTCATCGATTACATTGGCCATCCCAACACCCCACCGACCGAGTAGATGAGAAGAAAGGAATCCCATGCGGACACTCATTGTCGAGGATGATTTTACCAGCCGACGTCTGCTGCAATTGATACTGGAACCCCATGGTGAATGCCACCTGGCGGAAAATGGCGTCGAAGCCGTCAACGCCTTCACCCAGACTCTCGCATCGGGAGAACCGTACGCCCTGGTCTGTCTCGATATCATGATGCCCGAAATGGACGGTCAGGAGGCGCTCAAGACGATCCGCCAGGCGGAAAAAGCGGCCGGAATCGATTCGGAAGACGAAGCGAAAATCGTCATGATCAGTGCGCTCGATTCACCCAATGCCGTCATCGAAGCCTACTACCGGGGAGGATGCACCTCCTACCTGGTCAAACCGATCGACAAAAACAAGCTCCTGGGGCTGCTGCGG
>CALZIC010000481.1 GCA_945787285.1 uncultured Desulfuromonadales bacterium | reverse complement strand
CGGCCCTGAAAAGGGTTGCCATGCTCCCGCCAAACATGGTAAATAAATTAAGTTTCAGGCCCGGAGGGGCCCTGAAGGGCGTCCAAAGGATGCTGCTGCAAACGGATGGGGCGGCGCAGGTTGAAAACTTTTCCAGCCAGCTCAAGCCTTATCCCCTCTCCGGAACCCCTGCTTTCGAGCAGGCTTTCATCAAATCCCTAGACTTCTGATAAAAACCGCATCAGGAGGCTGGCGGACTTTGGAAACCGTAGCGAGAAATTGACTGGTCGTGGTCAGATTTCCGAGAATTTGAGAGCGAATAGCAGGGCTATTTGTCAAAAGTTGTCGGAGATATGGACCGATCATACGATATCTGCGCAGGTTTATTTCAAAGTTCAAAAGCCGCCCCAGGACGGTTTTTCTTGTTTTTGGCTTTCGCGTAAACATCATATCAAACCCAGGGAAAGGAATATTTAATGGCCATCATCAAACGCGCTCTTGTCAGTGTCTCGGATAAGACCGGGGTCGTCGAATTCGCCAAGGAGCTCAGTCGCTACGACGTGGAGATTCTCTCCACCGGTGGCACCGCAAAGCTGCTGCGGGACAGCGGTCTTGCCGTCAAAGATGTCTCTGAGTTTACCGGTTTTCCCGAAATGCTCGATGGCCGGGTCAAGACGCTGCATCCCAAGGTTCACGGCGGGCTGCTGGGCATGCGCGACAACCCCGAGCATGTGGCGAAAATGGCTGAGCATGGCATCGAGCCCATCGACATGGTGGTGGTCAACCTCTATCCCTTCGAGGCCACCGTTGCCAAGCCCGATTGCTCCCTGGAGGACGCCATCGAGAACATCGACATCGGTGGGCCTACCATGCTGCGCAGTGCGGCCAAGAATAACCGCGATGTTTCGGTGCTGGTCGACCACAACGATTACGCCAAGGTGCTCGCCGAGATGAAAGAGAGCGGCGGTGCCGTCTGCCGCGAGACCAATTTTGCCCTGGCCGTCAAGGTCTACCAGCACACCGCCGCCTACGACGGGGCGATTTCCAACTGGCTCGGCAAAAAGCTTGGGGAGGAGTCGGTCGATTTCCCGCCGACCCTGACTCTGCAGTACCACAAGGCGCAGGGGATGCGCTACGGCGAGAACCCCCACCAGAAGGCTGCTTTCTACGTCGAGAAGGAGGTCAAGGAAGCCTCCATCGCCACTGCCCGCCAGCTGCAGGGCAAAGAGCTCTCCTATAACAACATCGGCGACACCGATGCCGCCCTCGAATGCGTCAAGCAGTTCAGCGAAGGTCCGGCCTGTGTCATCGTCAAGCATGCCAATCCCTGTGGCGTGGCTGTCGGCGAAAGCCTCCTCGATGCCTACGATCGTGCCTTTTCCACCGACCCCGAATCGGCTTTCGGCGGCATCATCGCCTTTAACCGCGAGCTCGACGGGGCAACCGCCAAGGCGATCTGCGACCGGCAGTTCGTCGAGGTGATCATCGCTCCGGCCGTCTCCGCCGAGGCGGTCGAGATCGTCGCCGCCAAGAAGAACGTGCGCCTGCTTGAGTGCGGTCAATGGGCGGCAGAGTCGGGCCAGCGTCTCGATTTCAAACGGGTCAATGGCGGCCTGCTGGTGCAGGACTCCGATCTGCTCCTCTCCGGCGACATCAAGGTGGTCACCAAGCGGGCCCCGACCGAAAAGGAGATGGAAGACCTGCTCTTTACCTGGCGGGTGGCGAAGTTCGTCAAGTCCAATGCCATCGTCTACGGCAAGGACGGCATGACCGTCGGTGTCGGCGCCGGGCAGATGAGCCGTGTCAATTCGGCGCGCATCGCCGCCATCAAGGCCGAACACGCCGGACTCGAGGTCAAGGGCTCGGCCATGGCTTCCGATGCCTTTTTCCCCTTCCGTGACGGCCTTGATAATGCAGCCGCCGTCGGCGTTACCGCCGTTATCCAGCCCGGCGGTTCGATCCGCGACGAAGAGGTCATCGCCGCCGCCGACGAGCATGGCATCGCCATGGTGTTCACCGCGATGAGGCATTTCAGGCATTAAAATCAGTGATTCGTGACTGGTGACTGGTGATTGGTTAAAGCAACAAACCAATCAC
>CALZIC010000480.1 GCA_945787285.1 uncultured Desulfuromonadales bacterium | reverse complement strand
TTAGATTTTTGTCGGTCCATCTCGGCCGAGGCCAGGGCGAGCAGGGTAGGGCCGTTCCATATGCCGTAGTAGAGAACATTGGTCTCCATGGTCTGAATCAGGTAGGCCGGATCGTGTATGGGGAAGGGGTAGGAGGCGAAGACCTCCCGGTAGAGTTCGGCCATCTGACCAGCATCGTCATGAAGGGCCTGCCGGCAGACAAGGTTCGGATCGAGGTCTGCCCGTTTCAAGGCTGCCCCTTTGGCCTCAGCCGCTTCGATCACCTGACGGACCAGGTCGGGCTTCTTCTCTATTTTGCGCTCCGGACAGAGATACTTGCCTAAAAAAAGCGTCTCGCCTTGACCGTTGAAAAATCCAGGAATGCTCGCCTCGACAAGATAGTCGCTGTCGAGAAAAGGAGCCGCGGCGGGCGATGGCACCTTGGCGAAAATTTTCGTATAGCCTTCGGTGATGGCAAGATTGTCGATGTAGGGGACAATTTCCGGGATGTCTTCTGCTGCAAGGCTCATCAGGTACACACGATTGCTGTGCTTGCCGTGCTGCAGGGTCGAGTTTCCGAAGGTTTCAATCTTGTCGATCATGGGGGGCGGTGCTCCATCCGCTTGGTGTCTTCGGGGGGAGGGGGGGCCAACCCTCCCCAAGGGATGAAAGGGATTCCCATGGGGAGGGTTGGGTGAGATACCTTATTCCGGCATATTCGGGATGGTCGTTGTTTCGCCCTTGTGGTTTCTCAGGGTGTATTCCTTGTCATTTTTCCCCTGAATGTAGTAATCGGGCATCAGGGGGATTTTGCCGATATTGGTGGCGATAACGGACATCGGCTGGGCCAGGCCGGTGGTGTGGCCCCGCAGGGCGTCCCGGATAAGCTCCGCGCCTTTTTCGACCGGAGTACGAAAGTGGTCGATGCCCGGCGCCGACTCGCAGTAAAAGACATAGTAGGGCTTGATGCGCACTCTCAAAAGCTTCTGATGCAGCTCGCGAAAGGTCTCAACATCGTCGTTGATCCCTTTGAGCAGAACCGCCTGGTTTCCGACATTGATGCCGCAACCCATCAGCTCGAAAACAGCCTTGGCCGTTTCTTCGGTGATCTCGTTGGGATGATTGCACTGGGTGTTCACCCAGATCGGAACGCGGTGGTAGCCGCCGAGCACCTTTTTCAAGCCCGGGGTGATGCGCTGTGGCAGCACGATCGGCGCGCGGGTTCCGAAGCGGATCATTTGAACATGGGGGAGTTCGCGGAGCTTTCTGATCAGGTACTCAAGCTGCTCGTCGGGAAGCAGAAACGGGTCCCCCCCGGTAACCAGAACGTCTCTGACCTCCGGGTGCTCGGAGAGCCATTGCAGGCCTTCGTCAACATTGAAATCGAGACTCAGGTCGCCATCGACGACCAGTTCTTTGCGAAAGCAGTGCCGGCAGTAAACCCCGCAGTTCTGGGTGACGGTAAATGCCACGCGATCCACGTACTGACGGGCAATGCTGTCGGGGCGCACTTCTTCAGTGGCGCGGTTTTCCTTCCAGACCAGGTAGTCTTGCATGCCATAGGTATTTATATTCTCCTGGCCCGAAGGAATGACCTGCCGGCGGATCGGGCAGGCAGGGTCGTCGGGATCCATGAGAGATGCAAAATAGGGGGTTGTGCCCCAGGTTGACGAGGTGGACTCGATCGCCTTTCTTTCCTCGGCGGATATATTGATGAAGCGTTCGAGTCGTTCGATTGAATTGACGAAGTCCTTGAGTTGGCCTTGCCACTCTTCGGTCATTATCTACTCCTAGCTTGGGTGATTGAAAAAGCCTGGGCGCACAGCAGCCTGAAAAGCGGGCGCGCGAATACTCAGGTATTTATTGGAAACGGGCTGTTTGCCGTTTATAAAGCGGGGGTGTAACGAAAAGTAGGTGAGGCTTAAAAACCGGGTGGAGGCTGGAAGCGGGAGTGGTATTGGAGGGTTTGGGGAAGTTTTGTTTTGGGGAAGATGGTCTCCTGCGTGGAAATCGCGTCGGACGGTAGCGGAGGAGGTATGAAAACGTTCCCTTGTTTAAGGTGGGTATCCATGTCTCTCTTTCAGTTGAAATGTTGCGCTTCCCAGGGAAA
>CALZIC010000479.1 GCA_945787285.1 uncultured Desulfuromonadales bacterium | reverse complement strand
TTTTTGGTGCCGAAGGCGAGACTCGAACTCGCACGTCCTTTCGAACACACGCCCCTCAAGCGTGCGTGTCTACCAATTCCACCACTTCGGCTTTGTGTTGTGACGGGATGAACTTTTAGCAAATTGTGATGGTGTCTGTCAAGGTTACATTTGGTAATAATCCAAAAAAATATGCAGCTTACCCCAGGGTAGTGTCTGATCCGAGTTGACCAGATTTCTGGATTGTTTTGCACGGACAAAAAACAAAACCCGGTACTCCTTGCAGAGTACCGGGTTGATTGTTTTCTTGGTGCCGAAGGCGAGAATCGAACTCGCACGACCAATTGGTCACCACCCCCTCAAGATGGCGTGTCTACCAGTTCCACCACTTCGGCGAAGCGGGTGTATTTATACTGATTTGCCCGTCTGATGTCAATACGAAAACGTCAAATTATTATTTTTTTTCTGCACCCTGATCAGCCTGGACCGGTGCGCCTTCGCTTGCAGCGGGAGTCGCTGCCGGAGCAGGTGCGGCAGGGGCGGTAGCCGCCGGTGCGACGGTCGACGGCATGATGCTGGTGGAGCCGGGCTGGCCGTAAAAATAGGCCAGGGTGAGGCTGGTCAGCATGAAGATGACGGCGGCCGCAGTAGTCAGCTTGCCCATGAAGTCCTGGCCGCCCGCTGCGCCGAAAACGGTCTGGCTGCCGCCGGCGCCAAAGGAGGCTCCCATGTCGGCGCCTTTGCCGCCCTGGAGCAGGACGATGGCGATCAGGCCAAGACACACAACAACATGCAGAATAATAAGAAAGGTGGTCATTTTAATCTTTCTCCTTGGAGTAATTGCTGAGCAAAGACCCCAATATCTAACATAGATTTTCCCCGGATAAAAGGGGAAAAGGGTTATCCCCGTTTAAAGTTAATGATTCTGACGAAGTCCTCGGCCTTGAGGCTGGCGCCTCCGACCAGAGTGCCGTCGATATCTTCCTGGGCCATGAGTCCGTCAACGTTGTCCGGTTTGACGCTGCCGCCATAAAGAATGCGCGTCTGGCCGGCCAACTCCTCGTTGTAAAAGCCTTGAAGCAGACCGCGTATGAAGGCATGGGCCTCGGCCGCCTGCTGATTGGTGGCGGTTTTGCCGGTGCCGATGGCCCATACCGGCTCATAGGCGATGACCACCTGCTGCATGGCGTCGGCCGGGATGTCCTTGAGGCCTTCGCGGATTTGGCGGGTCAGCACCTCGTACATCTGGTCGGATTCCCGCTCTTCAAGGGTTTCGCCGATGCAGAAGATCACCCCCAGGCCTTCGCTGATCAGGGCCTTGATCTTGGCGTTGATAAAGGCATCGGTTTCGCCGAAAAGCTGGCGGCGCTCCGAGTGGCCGACGATACAGTAGCGGCAGCCGATGTCTTTTAGCAGGGCAGGGGATACCTCGCCGGTAAAGGCTCCGGAATTGACCGGATAACAGTTTTGCCCGGCCACGGCGATATTGCTTTCGGCAAGAACTTCGGCCACGTTTTGCAGGGCGGTGTATACCGGCGCGACAACGATTTCGATATCGCTGACCCCGGCGGCTTCCCTGTTGAGGGCTTCCACGAGTTGAATCGATTCGGCGACGGTTTTATGCAGCTTCCAGTTGCCGGCAATGACGGGTTTGCGCATCGTATTCCTCCAGGGGAAATTCAGCAGAGCCGCCTCAGGGCGTTGAAGCGGCTCTGCGGTACAGGTTACTTGTCAGACAGGGCCACCACTCCGGGGAGGGACTTTCCTTCGAGGAATTCGAGGGAGGCGCCTCCGCCGGTCGAAATGTGGCTCATGCGGTCCTCAAGTCCCGATTTGTTCACCGCGGCCACGGAGTCGCCTCCGCCGATAATGGAGAGGGCATCGGATTGGGCGAGGGCCTCGGCCACGGCCATGGTGCCGGTGGAAAAGGCGTCGAACTCAAAAACCCCCATGGGGCCGTTCCAGACCACGGTTTTTGCCGTGTTGAGAGCGCCGGCGTAGCTGGCCAACGTTTTGGGGCCGATATCGATGGCCATCATGCCGTCCGGGATGGAGGGGCCCTCGTAGGTGGTGGCGACGGCGTCCGACTTGAATTCGGAGGCGAGAATGT
>CALZIC010000478.1 GCA_945787285.1 uncultured Desulfuromonadales bacterium | reverse complement strand
AGATTTCCGTCTTCAGCGGCATGACCCTGATGATGCTGACCTCCGACAACCGGACCGGGGACATTGCCAGGGCCCGCGAACTGGGGATTGCCGGCTACATGGTCAAGCCGATCAAACGGGACGAACTGAAAAAGGCCATCGCGGCGTCGCTGACCACCTCAAGAACGCCCCGCGAGAAAGAAGACATCAAAACGGAACAGGCCGTGCCTGGCCCTCCCCTGCATATTCTGCTGGTCGATGATTCCGAAGACAACCGACTCCTCATTTCCTCATACCTCAAAAAGACCCGCCACACCATCGAGCTGGCAGAAAACGGCGAGGAGGCCGTAAACAAGTTCATGGCCGGCAGCTACGACCTGGTCCTGATGGATATGCAGATGCCGGTCAAAGACGGCTATACGGCGACCCGGGAGATCCGCCGGTGGGAAAAAACCGATGGGCGAGCGCCGACCCCCATCCTCGCCCTGACCGCCCATGCGCTCGAAGGGGATGAACCCAAAAGCCTCGAGGCCGGGTGCGACGCCCATCTCACCAAACCTGTCAAAAAGAAAACGCTCTTAGCGGCGCTCGAGGAATACGGAGCCAAAGGGGAAGATGATGACAACGAGCAGCGACCCGAATGAAAAGATCACCGTCCATATCGACCCGGACCTGGAAGACCTGATCCCGGGTTTTCTCGAACGGCGGCAGGACGATATCCAGACGATCCGCACCGCCCTTACGCAGAACGACTTTGACACCATCCGTACTCTGGCCCACACCATGAAAGGGGTCGGCGGAGGCTACGGCTTTGACGATCTCACAACCATCAGCCGGGCGATCCAGCAGGCGGCTGAAAAGAGTGATGAAGAAGGGGTCCGCAAGGGGGTCGATGAACTTGCTGGCTACCTGGAGCGGGTCGAGGTCCTTTATGAGTAAGACTATTCGAGGTGTCTGCCGTGCGTATACTCATCGCCGAGGATGACCAGGATTCGCGGGTCCTGCTGCAGAGGATTCTTGAAAAAGAGGGGTACCAGGTGGTCACGGCCGCCAACGGCCGCCTGGCCTGGGACCTCTTTGAACGGGAAGAATTCCGCCTGGTGATCACCGACTGGATGATGCCGGAGATCGGAGGGCTCGAGCTGTGCAAAAAAATCCGCACCCGCAAGAGTCCCGGCTATATCTACATTATTCTGGTGACGGCCAAGGAGGCCACGGAGGACCTGGTTCAGGCATTCGACGCCGGGGCCAACGATTACGTCACCAAACCGTATGACAAAGGAGAGCTTTTGGCCAGGGTCCGCTCCGGGATGCGGATTATCGACCTGGAACAGAAGCTCAGCGAGAAAAACCAGGAGCTTTCGGATGAACAGGAAAAATCGGAGCGCCTGCTGCTGAGCATCTTTCCCCGCGCCATTGCCGAACGCCTTAAACAGGGGGCCGAAGTCATCGCCGAGCATTTTTCCGAAGCCTCGGTTCTGTTTGCCGACATCTACAACTTTGCAGGCCTCGCCTCGCGGAAAACGCCGATCGAGGTGGTCGAACTCCTCAACCAGGTCTTTTCCAGGTTCGACCAACTTGCCGACCAGTTCGGCCTGGCCAAGATCAAGACGATCGGCGACGCCTACATGGTGGCGGGAGGGGGCACGACCCCGGACCCGGACCACGCCACAGCCGTGGCGGGGATGGCGCTGGCCATGCAGCAGGAAATGATGCAGATCGAAACAGGCGCCGGCGCCCCGCTGCAGTTGCGCATCGGCATCGACAGCGGACCGGTGGTCGGGGGGGTGATCGGCACCGCCCGGCTGGCCTACGACCTGTGGGGCAAAACGGTCACCAATGCCGAACAGATGAAGACCTACGGCCTGCCCGGCGCCATCCAGGTGACCTCCGCGACCCGCGAGCTTCTGAAAAACGCTTTCATGCTCGAGGAGCGCGGTGAATTTTACGTGCAGGGCGAAGGGGCAGTCATCACCTATCTGCTCACCGGACGAAGGGACGGTTCGCCATGAGGAGCCTCGCCGCCCGCATCGGCCGCTACGCCCTGGGGAGCTGGGGGGAATTGCGCTATTTGGCGGCGGTCATCTGGGGAACCTTTTGCGTCGCTGCCCG
>CALZIC010000477.1 GCA_945787285.1 uncultured Desulfuromonadales bacterium | reverse complement strand
ATAAAGGGTTGGTTCTATGTTGGTCGCATAATAGATCAGCGCTTCGTTTTGTTCCCCGTCTTCGAAAACTACCGGCACTACTTCATCCCGATATTCGACGCCGAGCCCTTCATAGCGATCCAGAATGTCCTTTTCTGCAGGATCCATCCGGTAAAGTACCCCGAAGATCAGCTGTGCAGGGTTCTCGGTGCGCAGAGCGTCGCATTTTGCCGATCCGTCCTTGGTGCTGGCATTGTGAAAGGTGAGCTGGTGGCCAAAGAGCCTGGCCACACCGATTCTGCTTGCCGAGGGAATGCGCCGCTGCAGGCGAGCTTCTGCCATGTTTGATCCGTAGGCGAAGTAGAGCATGGTCCGGTCCTTTTGGAATAATCGTTGTGATACGAGGCCTATTATGCCAGCAGGGCCGGTTCAAGTCAAAGGGACCGGGAGCCGCATCAGAATATCAGCAGATGGAGAATCCCCCGTATCAGCATGCCGACCAGGGCACCGGCCATGGCCGGTCGGACCACCGAGGCGCAGCGGGGACCTGCGGAGATGAGCACAGCGACCCCGACCAGGTCGAAAGGGTTGATGATGAAGCCGGCGATTCGGTTCAATTCGAGCACCGATAGCACGCCTTCCTGCAACTGGCTCAGCACCACCCCCATCATGGCAGTTCCGCCGGCCATGAATTTAGTGGCGATTGGCAAAACCGCGATTCCGGGCAGCCCCAGCAGGTTGAGCAGGGGCGAAAGCAGGGTCTCGAGCAGGGCGATGGCGCCTGTGGCCTTGAGCACGTTGACCAGAAAAATGGCCAGAACCAGGATCGGGACAGCGGCCAGGACGATTTTAACCGCCTCCTGCCCGCCGACGATCATGATGTTGAGGGCGGTGGTGCGCGGCTTTTTTTCCTCCTCGGCAACTGCGGCCGCCTTGCGCGGGCCATCCTCATGCAAAACCCTGGAAAACAGGTAATAGGTGAGCATGGCCGCTGCCAGCCCGCCGGCCAGGGAGGTGAGGATGATAACCCCCAGGTTCAGCCCCACCGCCACCAGGGGAAAGACGACATTGGCCTGCGACATGGTGAAGATCATGGCCAGAGTCGCGGCGAGCTGGCGGTTGCGGGTGTCGTCCTTTTCCATGATCGAAAGGGTCGCCACCGGGGCGGCAAAGCTGACGAACATGATCTGTACCATGGCGAAGGCCCCGGCGCCGGGGATGCCGAACACCTTCAGCGCCGGCGTCAGCAGGCGGGCGATAAAGGCCAGCGCCCCCTTGGCTTCGACCAGCTTCATAAAGGCCATCATGATGACCATCACCGGCAGCAGGACGTAGAGTGCCAGGTCGATGGCCGAGCGGCCCGAGGCGAGGATGATGTTGATGATCTCTTGCAAAAGTTTGTTCCTTTTTATTGCAAGTCAGGTTGTTTTTTTGCCCTGGTTTGGAAAAGCAAAGCAAAACCGTCGGGACGCGACCCGCCGGTTGTGCTTTTGTTTTTCAGTCACTTCCCTCCACCCATCCAGCCCCTTCACTGGTCCACAGTGATGTTCCTGCAGCGGGTTTCCTTGACCCTGAAGGCCGCAATGGCAGCCATGACCGAAAAGGCAAGCATAAGCAAAAAGCCGCTGCGGTAGTCCGCTGCCGAGTAGACCCGCACGCCGTTCTGCAGCACCCCGTCCCAGCCAAGGTCGATCACCCAGCCAAAGAGCGGCTGCATGATGGCCGCGCCGAGAAATAGTCCGGTATTCACCAGGGCAATCGCCATACCTGCGAGGGCTGGTGAGACGACCTCTTTGGCGCTGGCGAAGGTCACCACAAAGCCGCCGCAACTGGCGCCGATAAGGGCGAAGAGGGCCCCGCCGGCAATTCCCGGCGACCAGGGCAGCCAGACCAGTCCAAGGCAGCTCAGGGTGTAGAGCAGGGTTCCGGCCAGGATCACCGGCTTGCGCCGCCCCAGGCGATCCGAGAGCCAGCCGGCCAGCATGGAGCCTGCGGCGAAACCGGCTAGCGCGGTGGTGGTGTAGGCGGCCGCAGCAGAACGTTCGAGGCCGTGGACATCCCGCAGAAAGGGCACGGCCCAGAGCCCGATAAAAGCGAGCATGCTGCCGACCAG
>CALZIC010000476.1 GCA_945787285.1 uncultured Desulfuromonadales bacterium | reverse complement strand
GAAAGCGTAGGAACAGCTGTTTAGCCTGTCAAGGTTTTAAGCTGACTGCTGACTGCTGATGTCTTCCCCTTACAACACCGCCAGCTCCTCATCGGAGAAAGTCAGGTGCTTGAGCCCTTCGGGGCCGACCCAGAAGGTGTTTTCGATGCCGACGCAGCCGACCCCGGGGAAGACCGCTTTGGGCTCGAAGGCGAAGGTCATCTTCTCTTCGAGCACCTGGTCCTTGAAGCCACGGGCGATAAAGGGGAACTCGTCGATTTCGGTGCCGATGCCGTGGCCGATGAAGGAGACCTGGGCGCCGGAAGAGCCCATGAAATGATCCTTGTAGCCTAGCTGGCAGGCCAGGTTGTAGCAGTCGTCATAAATCTCGCCCCAGGCGACGCCGGGACGGGCGATCTCCTTGAGGCGATTCTGGATGCGGTACATATCGTCGTAGGCCCTTTTCAGCTCGTCGGAGAGCCCGCCGATGCACAGCGTTCGGGTCTGGTCGACGAGGTAGCCGTCAAAGGCGCCGATGAAATCGACAATGATCGGCTCATTCTTCTCGATGCGCTTGTAGCTGGCCCCCTGGCCGATGGAGGGGTTGACGCCGATGCCGCCGAGAGGGGCGTCGAGATAGGCCGGCACGGCGCTGTCGGCACCGGAGAAGGTGTGCCCGTAGAAAAGCTCGGAGTTGAAGCCGCGCATGCGGGTGATCCCCTGGTGCCCTTCCTTGCGGGCGGTGAATTCGAGCTCGGCAACCAGTTCAAGATCGGTCATGCCGACCCGAATCACTTCCTTGGCCCGTTTGTAGACCCTGTCGACCTGCAGGGCCGCGTCTTTCATGATGCTGATCTCGTAGTCGGACTTGACGGCGCGCACGGTGCGGATCAGGCCCGAGGCGTCGCTGACGGCGCTGTCGGCAAAGACCTTCTGGAAGCGCTGGAAGGTGGCGACCGGGACCACATCGAGCTCCATGCCGAGCTTTTTCGGCAGGGAATAGCCGAAATCAGCGAGGATGCCGGGAAGATCTTTGGGGCTCTTGAAGGGGACGATCTCCTTGAGGCCGCATTCCATGCGCGCCCGGGTGTACTCCTTGCGCACCATGTAGACCGGCTCGCCCGATACGGGGACGTAATAGACGCCCTGCTGAATCGACCCGGTAAAATAGAACAGGTCGGCGCTCTGCATCATCATCACGGCATCGAGACCGGCCTCGCCCATGAGTTTCTGCAGCTTCTGGTAACGAACCTCTAGTTCGCTGAGAGGGGTTATGCGCATTTTTCAAGTCTCCTGATATTGTAGGGGCACCCCTGCGGGTGCCCAAATTCCGAACATCACAATGGTACCGTAGGGGCGCAGCATGCTGCGCCCCTACACACGGTTTTTTCAAGCCGTCTCCACCCCGGCCGCCTCTTCTAGATGCAGTTCGCGAATGGCCATCTCGCGCAGCTTGAACTTCTGGATCTTACCGCTGGCGGTCATCGGGTACTCATCGACGAACTTGACGTAGTAGGGAATCTTGTAGTTGGCGATGCGCCCCTGGCAGAACTGGCGGTCATCGGGTACTCATCGACGAACTTGACGTAGTAGGGAATCTTGTAGTTGGCGATGCGCCCCTGGCAGAAAGCCTTGATCT
This sequence comes from uncultured Desulfuromonadales bacterium, assembly GCA_945787285.1. GTDB lineage: Bacteria > Desulfobacterota > Desulfuromonadia > Desulfuromonadales > Trichloromonadaceae > CALZIC01. Next base: position 2,004 of record CALZIC010000476.1, on the reverse strand, counting down.
CCTCTTCAGTGGCGCTATCGCCTTCCTTGAGCTTGACGGCGGCCATGACCTGTTCGCCGAACTTCTGGTCGGGCACCCCGTAGACCTGAACATCGGACACCTTGGGGTGGGTATAGAGGAACTCCTCGATTTCGCGGGGGTAAATGTTCTCGCCGCCGCGGATGATCATGTTCTTGATGCGCCCGGTGATCTTGCAGTAGCCGTTCTCGTCCATCACCGCCAGATCGCCGGTATGCAGCCAGCCTTCGCCGTCGATGGCCCGGGCGGTCTCTTCGGCCATTTTGTAGTAGCCCTTCATGACCAGGTAGCCGCGGGAGCAGAGCTCCCCCTGCTTGCCGGGGGGAAGGGATTCGCCGGTTTCGATATCGACGATCTTGACCTCGACATCCGGGAGGGCCCGACCGACGGTGGCCACCCGCAGTTCGATGGGGTCGTCGGTGCGGGTCTGGGTAATGACCGGAGAGGCCTCGGTCTGTCCGTAGGCGATGGTGATATCGCTGCAGTTCATGTCGCGGATAACCCGCTTCATCACCTCGATGGGACAGGGCGAGCCGGCCATGATTCCGGTGCGCAGGCTGGAGAGATCATAGCGGCGAAAGTTGGGGTGCTCGAGCTCTGCGATGAACATGGTCGGGACCCCATGCACTGCGGTGCACTTTTCAGCCTCGATCGCCTGAAGGACCTCTTCGGGGTTGAAGGTTTCCACAGGCACCATGGTCGACCCGTGGGTCACGCAGGCCAGCACCCCGAGCACGCAGCCGAAGCAGTGGAAAAAGGGGACCGGAATGCACAGACGGTCCTGATCGGTGAATTTCATGCATTCACCGATATTGAAACCGTTGTTGATGATGTTGTGGTGGGTCAGCATGACCCCCTTAGGAAATCCTGTGGTTCCGGAGGTGTACTGCATGTTGATGACTTCGTGCTCGTCGAGGGTCGCCTTGACCGCGGCAAGCTCTGCATCGCTGACCGACTCCCCGAGTTTTTCAAGTTCCGAGTAGGCAAGCATCCCCGCGGGCGCCTCGCTGCCGAGGAAGATGACATTTTTAAGAAAAGGGAGTTTTTCACAACTCAGGCGGTCGCTCGATGCCTCCTTAAGTTCGGGAACTACGGTATAGACGGTCTCGACATAGTCCGTATCCTTGAACCCCTGCACAAGAAAGAGCATGGTCGAGTCCGACTGGTCGAGGACGTACTCGAGTTCGGTCGATTTGTAGCTGGTATTGACCGTGACCAGAACGGCTCCGATTTTGGCCGTAGCAAACTGCAGCACCACCCACTCAGGGACGTTGGTGGCCCAGAGGGAAAGATGGTCGCCCTTTTTCACCCCGAGTTTCAGCAGCCCCTTGGCGACCCGGTCACAAAGGGCATTGAATTCCCGATAATTGTAACGAAGACCGCGATCGGGGTAGACCAAGGCGTCATTTTCAGAAAAACGGGATGCGATGTCTTCGAGCAGGGCTCCCATGGTGAAATGCAATGCGTCGGCCATTCTGACTACTCCTTTTCTCCGGTTACCACAACAAGTGTTTGGCCGCACCAAACAGAAGTTTGAGGCAGATAACTCTCTGTTATTAAAACATTTTTCGAATATCACAGGGGACAGGTTTAGTCAATTCAAAACACCGAAAAAGAATTTTGGCTCCCTGCCGAAGTGGGGAATGTAGCGGATGATGCAAAAAAAGGCAACCCTCGGAAGGGCTGTATTTTTTCTAGGCAATCAGCTAATACCCCTTAGTTCGTCAGCGACTTAGCGTGTCGTTTTTCACTTTTCCACATAGCTTTCCACAACAACATGTGGATTCACGTCGGCGGGTGTGAATAACCTTCAGCGGTCCTTTATATATTTACGTCAGGCGGGGTATCCCGCTTCGGATGCCCCGCCTGAAATCGTCATGTGATCTGCTAGTGTGCTGTTTGGTTAATCGTGTCAGTTAATACCGAGTCAATTTGGTTGCTGTCAAGGCGTTGCCGACGCAGGCCTAGCCTTGCGTTAAGTCAAGG
>CALZIC010000475.1 GCA_945787285.1 uncultured Desulfuromonadales bacterium | reverse complement strand
TCGCCCTTCGAGATGAATCTCAACCTCGATTACCTGGTGGCCCGCCTGCGGGAGGAGCCGGCCTATCGCAAGGCGTTTCAGGCGGCTTTCGGCGCAGGAGTCACCCGGGAGAGGATTCTCTCCGCCCTGGCGGCTTTCGAGCGGACCCTGGTGGTCAACGATAGCCCCTTCGACCGCTATCTGGCCGGGGACCGGCAGGCTCTCAGCGACAAGGCCCGGCAGGGCGCCGAAATTTTCTTCGGCAACCGGGGAGGGTGTGCCCGCTGTCACGCCGGGCCCTTGCTCAGCGACCAGAAATTCCACAACCTCGGCGTACCCGAATCGCAGGAATTGCTGAGCGACCCTCTGCGCCGGGCGACCCGGAACTTTTTCCTCCACACCATGAAGGTCGAGCCGATGGAGCGCGACCCGGGGCGCTATGCCGTGACCCGCAGCCGCGCCGACCTGGGGGCCTTTCGCACCCCGCCGCTGCGCCAGGTGGCGCAGACCGCCCCCTACATGCATAACGGCACCCTCGGCACCCTCGAAGAGGTGATCGACTTTTTCGACCGGGGGGGAGGAGACGACCCGGGCGTGTCCTCTCAGTTGCAGCCGCTGAACCTGAGCGCTGTTGAAAAGGAGGCCCTCAAGAAGCCCGTTACACTCGATTTTGAACAGTGAGTTCAGCTATAGAGACAGACTGAGGTGGATTGGGTCCGTAGAAGGTTGAATTGAAATGGAGGTTGATCGTGTCCTTTTTCAGAGTCAGAACAGAGCGTCTTCACCAGCTTCAGAAACTTCGCCCCCAGTTTGCCGAGGTCTACGATTTCTATGGGAGGCTCTACTCCTTTCTCGAAACAGAGGAGGGGGACTGGTTTTCCTGCCGGCCGGACTTGCAGAACTGGGCGGACCGCTGTCAGGCGGGTTTTCCACTGCTCAACGGGGAGGCCCTGTGCATCGATGAAGTCCCGGCCCGGGGCTTTCTCGGCAGACTCATCCGGCAGCTGGCCGAACTGGGGCATGAGGGACAGGGGGATCTCGATGCTCTGCACCAGGCCCTCGATGACGGGTCGCTGAATGTCGGCAGCCTGCTCAAGGCCTGCCTCGATCGGGACCGCTGGGCGATTGTCCAGGCCTCGGAGAAGGCCGAAGCCCAGCCGGCTGTTCTCGAGTTTATCTTGTCGACCACCCTGTCCCATTTCCTGCAGCAAGGGCTGAGCGAGCGTTTCACCCCCTCGAGCGAGGGGTGGCAGCAGGGGTACTGCCCGGTCTGCGGCGGGGTTCCGGTGATGGCCGAACTCTCCGGAGAGGAAGGGGGCAAGGTGCTGCACTGCGCCACCTGCCTGACTCACTGGGATGCAACGCGCCTTCAGTGCAGCTATTGCGGCAATGAAGATACGGCCTCTCTCGAGTATTTCACCGTTGAGGGGGAGACGGGCTACCGGGTCAATATCTGCCGGAAATGCTCCTGCTACCTCAAGGTGATCGATACCCGTGAACTCGGGGAGGGGCTCCCCATGGATGTTGAAGATATCAGCACGGTACACCTCGACATGCTCGCCCAGCGGGAGGGATTTACCCGGGGGAAGCGCCAGGCCGCCGTCTGAAGGGCGGACAGTCACCAGGGGTGGTGGGTCGATTTGACCCAGGTGGGTGAAAATGATCCAGCACCGTCTTGGTGTGTTAAGATAAAAGACCGAAAATAACGCTGTATTATAAGAGGCATGTATCATGCAGAAGGCTCTGGATCCAGGTGTCGGTCTATCTTCAGGAGTCTTGTCCAAATGAAAAAACAAGCCGGGAAAAAGATATTTCGTATGAGCAAGGGGGGGCTCGAGCCTGCCGAACGGACGGTGGTTCAGGAGTACCCTCTGCGTCTGACGGTCAACGAGCGGGAGATCGCGACGCTGATCGCCTCCCCCCACCAGTTGAACTTTCTGGTGGCCGGTTTTCTGCGCAACCAGGGGTTCGTCGACAGTCTCGACGACTTTCTCACCCTGGGCATCTGCCACGATTTCGGCGATGCCAACGTGCGCCTGAACAGGGCCATCCCCGAGAGCCTCAAGCCGACCCTCACCTCCGGCTGCGGCACCGGTATCACTTTCAGCCTGCCGGAGGTCGCGGCCGAACAGAAATCCCATCGTCCGGAGAGGGTCCGCTTTACCCCCGAGGCGGTTTTCAACCTGATGAAAGATCTGCACCGGCAGGCTGAAAACTACCGGGACCATGGCGGCATCCACTCGGCGGCCGTAGGAGACGGCGAGCGACTCCTGCTTTACGCCGAGGATATCGGCCGCCACAACACCCTCGACCGCATTGCCGGAGAGGCTTTTTTCAAGAAGGTTGACCTGGCCGGCAAGATGCTGGTCACCTCCGGACGCGTCTCCACCGAAATGGTCGCCAAGGCGGCCCGCCTCGGTATCGCCCTGATCGCCTCGCGTACCTCGCCCACCGACATGGCGATTCGCATGAGCGAAGAGGCCGGCATCACCCTGGTCGGCTATTTGCGCGGTGAATCCTTCGAGGTTTACAGCCACGCCGAGGCGCTCGCCGCACCGGTTGGGCCGAAAAAGATTGCCGCATGGGGAGCGACAAATCGCTCCTCCCCCTCAACGGCTCGCTCTTCATTGAGCACGTTTACCGGCAGATGGCCGAGCTGTTCGAAGAGGTGGTCGTGGTCACCAATTCGCCATCGCTCTATCACAAGATCCCCTGCCGCAAGGTACCCGATGTTTACACCGCCCAGGGGGCGCTGGCCGGCATCCATTCCGGGCTGCACCACGCCCGTTTTGACAAGGCCTTCGTGGTCGCCTGCGACATGCCCTTTCTCTCAGGCGAAGTGATCCGCTATCTCTGCAGCGTCGATGGGGGGGACCTGGTGATCCCCCGCAGTCCCCACGGACTCGAGCCCCTGCACGCCCTCTACAGTAAAAGTTGCCTGCCGGCCATAAAAAAAGTGTTGGAGAAGGGCAAAAAAAGGATTATCCTCTTCTTCAAAGATGTCGACGCGGTCGAAATCGCCGGTGAAAACCTGGCCAATCTCGACCCCGAGGGACTTTCCTTCCGCAACATCAACACTCCGCAGGAATATTTCGCGCTGCGGGACAAGGTGAAACCGTTCATGGCTGAAGGCGTTCTTCCGATCGACGCCTTGCTGCCTTTGTCCGCAAGGAGCAAGTAGATCAACAGCGGCGCCTCAAAGCAGGCGCTCTGAGACAATATCATTCATACTGGTTCTCCGAATCGTTTCGCCTACCGGGTGCATCCCAACGGCGAACGGTCTATGGGTTCGGCTGGAAACGGCCGGGCCTCCCGTTTGGAAAGGAGATCCTTCGCTGGCGGT
>CALZIC010000474.1 GCA_945787285.1 uncultured Desulfuromonadales bacterium | reverse complement strand
CGGTGGCGATGAAGGAGCTCGGGCGCCTCTCGATCGAGGCGGCATCCCCGGTGGCCAAGGCCGATTCGGGCAAAAAGGTCGCTGTTATCGGCGGTGGCCCCGGCGGCCTCTCCGCCGCCTGGCAGCTGCGGCTTCTCGGGTACCAGGTCAGCGTCGTTGAAGCGGATAAGGAAGTCGGCGGCAAGCTGATGCAGGTCATCCCCGACGAGCGCCTGCCCCGTACCGTGCTGCATGCCGAGATCGACCGGATCAAGCAGATGGGTGTCGAGATCCGCACCAATACCCCGGTCGATACCGAGCTGTTCGAACAGTTGCGCGGTGAAAACGACGCGGTGGTGATCGCTTCGGGGGCCCATAACCCGATCGTCATCCCCTTCCAGGGACATGAGCGCCTGGTCAAGGGGCTCGACTTTCTCAAGGAAGTCAATGCCGGGACCAATCCCAAAGTCGGATAAAAGGTCTTGGTCATCGGTGCCGGCAACGCCGGTATGGACGTGGCCCTCGGCGCCTACGCCATGGGAGCTAAAAAAGTCACCGCTGTCGACGTTCAGCGGCCGGCGGCCTTCAAAAAGGAGATCGATCACGTCAAGGCTCTTGGCGGCGACGTCATCTGGCCGTTTTTTACCGAGAAGATCGACGAGCGCGGCGTACACGGCAAGGACGGCAGTCTGATCGAAGCCGACATGGTGATCATATCCATCGGCGAGCGCCCCGACCTTTCCTACGTTCCCCGTGAATGGCTCACCGATCGCGGTATGATGGATGTCGACGGCTGCTGGCAGTCGACCAAGGCTCCCGGGGTCTTCGCCATCGGCGATACCATCATACCCGGACTGCTGACCCACGCGATCGGCCAGGGAGCCGAGGCGGCAGGGCATATCGATACCTTCTTGACCGGCGGCGAACTGGTCCCCAAGAAGAAGCTCGATATGATTCCGCAGGGCTGTTTGTCCAAAGAGCTTTTCCGGCCCCAGAACCGCGGTCGCTTCTGCGTCACCGACGCCAAGACCGAAACGGACCGCTGCATCTCCTGCGGAACCTGCCGTGACTGTTCCATGTGTCTCGAGGCCTGCCCCGAAGGGGCGATCCGGCGCGTTGAAAAGAGCGGCGGCGGCTTTGAGTATATTTCCGATGATCACGCCTGTATCGGCTGCGGGATCTGCTCAGGGATCTGCCCCTGCGGGATCTGGCAGATGGAGCTGGTGGTTTAGTTCAGCAGTAAATGTAGAGCAATTGAAAAAGGCGACCCCTGACTGGGGGTCGCCTTTTTCGTTTTATCACGGACTTTGGGCGCCATATCACTGGATGGCCGAGGGGCAGGCGCTTTTTGCCGATGCGGTGTTTCGGTTATTACGGTGGTTTAAGGAGGGAGTCTGTTCCGGTTTGATTATTGCAAATGCATTCGCCTGCGGGTTTCACCTCCTTTTTGAAAGAGCGGGGAGAGATTCGGTTGCATAGCTAAATTCCTTGTTAGGCAGGTAGAAATAATCTAAAGTTGCAAGATATATTCATGAGCGTACGAGAATCCCGGAAGCCGGGATATCTGCTTTGTGGTTCAAAAGGCATAAGGTGACAAAGGATCGCAACCGATAAGTCATCGCCCCTCGCTGCCACTGCGGGGCGGGTTCGTCCGTTTACCTTTGCACACTTCATTTGGTTTAAGAGCCAGCAATGCGGCTGACGTAAAGGCGGCTTTTGGGTTTTCTGCCTGCGGCGACCCAGGCAGGTAAGCCTTCCCTTTGTGAGGGGCGGTTGGTTACTTGAACGTCAAGTGAGAGCTTTTGCCGATAGATGCAGAACCATGCGTTTGGTTTTACAACGGAACAAGAAAAAGGGGGTAAAAGAATGAAGAAGAGGGTAGGGGGTTTTTCTGGCTCATTGCGTGTTTGGTGCGCAACCTTTTTGTCTCTGTCGCTTGTCTTTCAGGGAATGCCGGCCCTGGCGAAGGAGAATCCGCTCAAAGGCCTGGCGTCCAACCCGGTCGTCCAGGCGGCTTCGCTTTCCGCGGACAGTCTCAACATGAGCATTGTCAACGTGAACCTGGTCGGTACCGAACAGGTTAACCGGTGGATGTACGAGTATACCTATACGGCTGATC
>CALZIC010000473.1 GCA_945787285.1 uncultured Desulfuromonadales bacterium | reverse complement strand
GTTTTACGCCGCGCCGCCGCCAACCGGCCGATCGCGGAACTTTACCTCCAATGGTTCGACCACCCGACCCGGTACAACCTTCCTTTTTTCGACCCACCCTTCATCGCGCCACACGATTCGCGCCAGACCAGAAAAAGGGTCTACAGCCGCTTGCATTCAGTGTCGCTGCCCACTCCCCAGATCCATTGTGAAGAGGTACTGGCTGCTGAGTTTTCAATGAGTCGAAATTAGCCCAAGAAGAGACGAATGCACTCGAAGTGCGGATAAAACAACCGCATTAAACATGAAAAGAGAACTCCGCAACGGATCCAATTGGACACTCAAGCTTTAGGCCCAAGGATATATTCGCATTTTCAAAGCAATTTACAAAAGGCTCAGGCGTCCAGCTTTAATAAGAAGTTTGACAAGGAAATTTAACCACTATAAACTTCGCTCCGCATCATCTGCCATAGTCCGCATTTATCAAATTCAAGAACCGAAAAGGTCTCAAGAACACATTTGACATAAAGGCTCCGCAGGGAATTACGGAGCCCGTACAACCGCCATGGAGGGCAACAAATGAATAAGCGAAAGACCGCACGCACCAGGAGCATCCTGCCCAGCCTTCTCCTCTCCCTAACCTGCCTGATACTCAGCGCAGGCCTCAGCCCGGCCGCCTCTTTGACCGAAAACCCAATCGTGAGCAGCGACGGAACATCGGTCACCATCCACTCTGCCGAGCAGGTGGTCAGCTATAGCGGAGACGCGGTCTGGACCGCTCCGGGCGGTACCGGCGTGGTGAATAACGGCACCATCGTCAGCCACGGCAACAACGGCATCACCGCAACCGGAGCACGCAACACCCTTATCAACAACGGTACTATTCAAACTACCGGCAATGACTTCAGCGAGGCCGTCAGCGGCGGCGAGATCGCGACGGTGCAAAACCAGGGCACCATTATCGCCAGCGGCACCGGCATTGCCGTCGGCGCCGGCAGCACGGTCGTCAACGATGGGACCATCATCGCCATCGCCGAAGCGATCCGCATCAGCGGGGATGGAAACATCATCAATTCCGGAACCCTGACCGGCCTGGAAGAGACCGCCATTTATCTCGAAAGCGCGGAGGGCGGCCCCGCCAACCACTCGGTCACCCTGCAATCGGGCTCTCGCATCGAGGGCGATATCTTCGACGATGACATTGAGAGCGACACTGACCAGCTGGTCCTTGAAGGCTCAGGAACCCTGGCGGGTTGGGTCGACGGCATCGAAATGCTGACCAAAACCGGCACCGGTACCTGGACCCTGACAGAGAAGGGAAGCCATTTTCACACCGATGTGGTGATCGAAGAAGGGACCCTGCGCCTCGACGGCGATATGGGCTTCAGCAACTCTTTCACCGTCGGGCCTCGCGGCACCCTCTCGGGGGAGGGGGCAGTGTGGTTCGAGGACATCGGGGAAGGGGCCCTGCACAACCGGGGCACCGTCGCACCGGGCAACGGCCTCGGCATGCTCATCGTCGACACCAACTACATTCAGGGGGCCAGGGGGAACCTTGACATCGACATCGACAAGGACAGTTCCGACCTGTTGATGGTCTTCGACACCGCCACTCTCGACGGCACCCTGACGGTGATCCCCAAAGGCTATATTCCCGACGGCGCCTCCTATACTGTTCTCACGGCGGCGGACATCGAAGGCGAGTTCGCCTCGCTGGTGGGCCAGACAGCGGTCCTCGACTATTCCCTCAACTACCTCGAGGGTGAAGAGGCCTCGGTGGAACTGAACGTGGAACGCCTCCCCTACACGGCGGTAACCCGCACCCCCAACCAGAAGAAGATGGCCGCCTTCCTGCAGGATCTGGTCGAAAACGGCCATGAAGAGATGGGCCGACTGCTCGACCGCCTCGCCACCCCCCAGGACTTTCAGACGGCTCTCGACTCGCTGACCCCTGACCAGTTCGCCGGGGTGGTCGACGCCACCCTCTCCGGCGGCAGCGTCTTCCGCGGGGCCCTGACCGGCCGCATGGCCAACCTGCATGCCGCAACCGGCTCTTCCAACGCCCTGAGTGAAAACGGCCCGGTACTGGGCCGGCTGGCTGCCCCGCCGCGCACCTCCTCCGGCTGGAGCAGCTGGGCCAA
>CALZIC010000472.1 GCA_945787285.1 uncultured Desulfuromonadales bacterium | reverse complement strand
GCGGTGATGTTCTGGCGCGAATCGGCGGTGAAGAATTTGCGGCGATATTGCCGGACACCCCTTTCGAATTCCTTCATTTTATGGGGGAAAAATTCCGTTCGGCGATTGAAGAAGCAGCCATTCCACACGCTAAAGCGGTTGGCACCAAGACCCTCACTATCAGCGTTGGCGGCGCAACGATCATCCCTGAGCCTGAATCCAAAATAGTTGAGTTTATCAAAATGGCGGATGAGCTGCTTTACGCAGCGAAAGAAAAGGGTCGAAACCAGGTTTGCCTGGAGATGGCCGAGGCGCAATCGTTTGGCGAATGGGGCAGCGACAAATGACCCTGCCTTGACAGGGGACGGACCAAAGCACCTGCTGAGTCACGATTTTTTTTCGGGCTGCGAACTTCAGCCCCAGGGTAAGGCGCGATGCCCTTGTTATCGAATAACATACCCTCTGTTTCAGATATCTTAGTCACCAGCACAAGGCGCAACCTTTTGACGCACAGCATTCCGGACCCATCGGTTAATCGTATTCGATGCCAGGCCCGGGTGCCTAACCCTTATACAAAACGGTCATGGAATCATGCGCTATCTTCTACTGACAGTTCTGCTGCTTCTGCCCCATCTGGCATGGGCCGAGCCGGTCTCAGGCCCCTCGGACCCCAAGGCCCCAACCAGAAATGCGATTCCGGCAACGGTAAGCTCCGGCGAACAGCCGCAGGCCGGCTCCGGGATGCCGCAAAATCATCAGAAGGCCCTGCTCTGGAACCGCAACGTCGGCACGCCTCCCGACCCGGCCGCCGCCCTGGCGCAGGCCGGGCTGACCATGCAGGAGCACGCCGATACCGACCCGGACGCGATGGCCCCGCCCAGACAGCTGACCCTCTCGGGCCTGATCAGCCTGATCACGGCCAAAAACCAGCAGATCCAGAGCCAGGAGGCCCAGTGGGGCATCTCCCAGGCCGAAGCGGACAAGGCCCGCGCCATTTTCGAGCCGGACTTCGTCACCTCGGTTGAGCTCGGAGACCTGAACCAGAAAAACAGCGTCGAGGACCGGGGCGAAAATCAATGTCGGCTATAACTTTCGGAGAATGTCGACCTCCCTGACCCGTGACCTGACCAACGAGGACCAGGAATACCAGATGTTCCTTGGCGCCACCCTGACCCAGCCGCTGCTGAAAAACGCCGGTATCGCCATTACCAGGTCGGGCATCCGCGTGGCCGAAGCCGAAGCCGATGTGGCGTTTCAGGAATACCGCCGGGAAACGATGCGTACCGTCGGCGAAGCGGCGGCGACCTACTGGAGCTTGTTCCAGGCCCAGGAAAAACTGAACCTGCGCCAGGAGTCGATCGCGATCGCCGAGCAGATTCTCAAGGACAGCCGCGAACGCTTCCGCACCGGCAAAATGGCCCAGACCGATGTCCTCGAAGCCCGCGCCGGGGCGGCATCGCGCCGGTCGCTGCAGAGCGAGGCCCGGCAGGAACACCTCGAGGCCACCAACCGGCTGCGCACCCTCTTCGCCATGGCGGTCGCCCATGACATGCCGCCGGTCGAAGCTGTGGAGGAACCGGTCAGCAGCCAGGCTCTCCCCGACTATCCGAGCGTGCTGCAGAAGGCGATTGAGCTGCGCCCCGAATACCTGGCGGCACAAAAGCGGGTGGAACGCTCCGGCATCAAGGTCGCCTACGCAAAAAATCAGAGCTGGCCTGAACTCGACCTGAAAGCGAGCTACGGCCTCAACGGCATCGACTTCTCGAGCAGCGACGCCTGGGAGCAGATCGAAGACCGGGACTACAAGGACTGGTCGGTCGGCCTGAAGCTGCGCCTCCCCCTGCAGGGGAACCGGGAGGGAGAGGCCGAGGTGCACAAATCGAAGCTCGAACAGAAACGCGCCCTGCTCGATTTTAAGTCGATTGAGGTCGAACTGGCCAACGGAGTCGACACGGCCCTTCATCATGTCGCCAGCGCCGCGGAGCAGTTCGCCTTCGCCAACAGCGTGGTCGAGATTAACAAACAGCTGCTCGATGCCGAAATGGCCCGCCTCGAAGCGGGTAAAAGCAATAGCCGGCTGGTGCTCGAAAAAGAAGAAAACTACCGTAAAGCCCAGGAGGTCGCCCTGAAGAACGTGGTGAGCCTGCAGAAGGCCCTGCTCGGCCTGGAGATCGCCGGGGGAACGGTTCTGGTCAATCATGGTGTTGAAATTATGGAGGTGGAACTTTGAATCGCAGAGAGAGAAAAGTCGCGGCCCATGTCATGCGGCGCGCAACGCTTTTTTCGGCCCTGTTCTCGGGACTGATTTTTTTCGGGCTCTCCGCTCCGCTGGAGGCCGATGCCGAACCCTTCACCATCTCAGGGGTCACCGAACCTTACCAGGATGTGTCCCTGGGCATTTCGATACCGGGGCGCGTCGCCAAAATTCATGTGGCCGAAGGGGCGAGGGTTGCCAAGGGAGAGGTCATCCTCGAGCTCGATCAGCAGCTTGAAAAGCTCGAAGTCGAGCGACGCAAGCTGATCTGGCAAAGCAAGGTGGAGGTCGAGTCGGCTGCTCTGCAGGTGAAAACCCTCGAAGAGCACCTCGCCTCAACCCGCGACCTCTACAAGACGACCGGCTCGGTGAACCGGGAAGAACTCGAGAACCAGGAACTCGAAGTCGCCCTGGCCAAGGCGGAGCTGGCCCGGCTCGAAAACGCCGAGAAGCGCGAAGAGGTCGAATACAACATCGCCAGGGAGCAGCTCGACAAGCGCACCCTGCGCGCACCCTTTACCGGAGCCGTCGCCGAGCTGCTGGCGGGCGTCGGTGAGAACTGCGATCTCGATAAGCCGCTGGCGCAACTGGTCGAGACCCGGCGCGGCTACTTTGTCGCCAATGTTGAACTGGGCACCATCGAAAACCTCAAGCTGGGGCAGACCGTTGAACTGCAGCTGCAGGCAGGCGCCGATCCGGTCAGACTCGACGGAAAAATCGTCTTCATCAGCCCGGTGGTCGACCCGGCCAGCGGCCTGCGCAAGGTCAAGGCGCTGTTCGCCAACAAAGACGGGCAAATCGTCCCGGGGGTTACCGGCCTGATGTTCCTTGGCAACTGACCGGTGCCGATGCGCCCGACCCGCAAGGCGCGAGAAGGGCGAATATTGAGCCATATTCAACCGCCGAGCAACGCAGCGGGTCGGGATGCAGCGGCGACCGAAGCCAGCAACGGACTTTTGCTCGTCTGTACTCGCCCGACGAACTCTTTGCCAAAGCGTGATGCCTTGAATCCAGAAACCTCCATCAGCGATCTACGCCACTTCACCGCTCATCCCGGCAGGTTCTGGCCCGCGTTCCTGCAAGAGGCCTCCCGACAGGCAGGCGCCCACGCCTGCCTGCTTCTCGCCAAAAAAAGCGGCGCCGACACCTGGAAACGGCTCTACGCCTGGACCGGGGACACCCCCCTGCCCCCCTTCTTCGATGCCCATCAATCCATCGCCGCTGAGCTCGCCGCGACGGCCGTGCAAAACGGCAGCACCTGGACGGCCTTACCGGATACCGCTGCAGGAATCGAAAAACCCATTCTCCTCGCGCTGCCCCTCGAAGAGCATAGCGCTGAGCAGCAAAGCGTCGCGGTCTTTCTCCTCGATAACGCCGCCACAGAGGAAATCGAGCGGATTCTCGAACGCCTGAAGACGGTGACGGACACTCCCGCCGTCTACCAGCGCCAACGCGCCGCCCAGCAGGCTCTCAAGGAGATGGCCGCGATCGGTGACACCTTCGACCTGATGATCCTGCTCAATGCCGAAAAGCGGTTTCTGGCCGCGGCCATGACCCTCGTCAACGAGGTCTCTTCCCGCTGCCGGTGCTCGCGGGTGAGCCTGGGCTGGCTCGAAAAGGGATATGTGCGCCTGCAGGCGATCAGCCACATGGAACGCTTCGAAAAGAAGATGGACATCGTCGCCAGCCTCGAGACGGCCATGGAAGAGGCGCTCGACCAGGA
>CALZIC010000471.1 GCA_945787285.1 uncultured Desulfuromonadales bacterium | reverse complement strand
AACGAAACGTACAGAGCAAACAGCGCAGCTCACCCGCAAGGAACAGAAGGACCTCAAGGTTCTGGCCCTTTTTACCTCGGTGTACTGCCGTTCCAAACATGGGGGAAAGAAAACCCCCCTGCTTTTGGAGGGACCTGAGTGGCTGGGGTTGAACATCGAGAAATACCGTTGCTGCAAAGACTGCCGGGATTTTCTCGAATACGCCTTCGTTCGTCGGCTGCGCTGCCCTCTCGACCCCAAGCCTTCGTGCAAGCACTGTGAAATCCATTGCTATCGGACGGGGCACCGGGAACGGGTTCGGGAAATCATGCGCTTCTCCGGCCAGTACCTGGTCAAGAGAGGTCGGATCGACCTGCTCTGGCACCTGTGGTTTTAAGCGGTAAAACACCTAGGAGATCAACCATGTGGGTTAACTTTTTTGCCATCGCCCTTGTCGCCGGCTGGAGTCTCATCGTTCTGGCCGCTTTTTGCCCTGTTGCTGCTCGCCGGCTTCGCGGCGAGGCGGATAATGAAGAAAATATCGATCTTTGACTCCGGTCAAGGATACAATGACAGAAGCAGGGCATACTCCAGACCATAGAGACCAACAAAAACAGCCGCCGAAAAAAATACCTGAACATAAAGAATAGTGAAAAAAGGAGCTAAATCATGATCCGTGAAATCGTAAAAATCGACGAGGAAAAGTGCAACGGCTGCGGTGACTGCGTTCCCGGATGTGCCGAAGGCGCAATTCAGATCATCGATGGCAAGGCCAAGCTGCTGGCCGAAAACCTCTGTGACGGCCTCGGCGCCTGTCTCGGTACCTGCCCGATGGATGCCATCACCATTGAAAAGCGGGCGGCCGATGAGTTCGACGAAGAAGCCGTAGAGGCGCACCTGGGCAAGGCGCATGCCCCCCAGGCGGCCGCTGCTGCCCACGGCGGTGGCTGCCCCTCCGCGGCAATCCGCTCTTTCGAGGCCCCCAAGCCGGCGCATCACGGCGGTGGATGCCCCTCGTCCCGGTTGATGAATTTTGACCAGAAGGCAGAAGCTGAACAAGAATCCGGCAGCCGGCAGTCCCAGCTTCGCCAGTGGCCGGTGCAGATGAGCCTGGTTCCGCCGACCGCACCTTTTCTGAAAAACTCCGACCTGTTGCTGGCGGCCGACTGTGCTCCCTTTGCCTATGCCGACTTCCACAAGGATCTTCTCAAGGGCAAGGCTCTGCTTATCGGATGCCCCAAGCTCGACGACGGCAAGGCGTACCTGGAGAAACTGACGGCCATGATCCAGCAAAACGACCTGCAGCGCCTGACCGTGGTGCACATGGAGGTTCCCTGCTGCTCCGGCCTGATCGCCATTGCCCAGCAGGCCATAGCGGCCAGCGGCAAGGACGTCCCCTTCGAAACGATCCGCATCGGCATCCAGGGCGATATCAAGTAGGTCACGAGGTTTCCACCTATCGTATACCCACAAAAGCCGGGAACTGTTTCCCGGCTTTTGTGCGTTTTGTTGACCGCAGTCTTCCCGGAAGCTCTGGGGCTGAGCAAACGACGGCCGCCACGGACCTCAGGAACGGGAGGGCTTTTGACCGCAACCCCGTCTTCGATGGCGTTTTGCCGAGACTCTGCGTGTCGAGTGCCTGAGTGGTTTCCAGTGGAGTTGACCCCTCGTGAAAATATCGCCTGGTCCTCCATTGAAATAACCCGGAACTGAGATAAGGTTTGAATTGTAAAAGGAAAATTATCTCAGTACTGGAGGTGGCCTATGAAAGGCTTACTGATTAAGGACAAGGTCCGGTGGCATGATCGCTGGTCTTCGGAAATCGGCAAACGCCTGACGACAAAAGACAGCACCTTTGACATGATCATCTTTGACGAACGGCATACCGAAGAGGACATTCTCGCTGTGGTCGGCGAGGCTCCCAAAGACCTGTACCAGGTCTTTGACCTGGAGGAGGCTCCGCAGGACTACTGTGACTTCATGGGGGACTCGGGGCAATGCTATAAAAAACTGAACTGATCGAAATTATCCCGGAATCGGCTCTTTTCCGCATTCCAGGAGATGATCGGTCACCTGTGCTCCCCCCCCGGGGGGGCGGTGCGAAGGGGATCTGCGTTTTGTCCCCGATGGCCGCTTTGGTGG
>CALZIC010000470.1 GCA_945787285.1 uncultured Desulfuromonadales bacterium | reverse complement strand
CAGCCCCACCAGCTGCATGATGAAGGCGATGGCGACGATGATCAGCAGCGCTGCGGCCACCGAAAGCTCGCGGACGCTCGCCTTGGTGATAATGCGCAGAAAGGGGACCACGATATAGCGGCCCATAATGATCACCGCGACCACCGCCAGAAGGACCGAGCCGGCCTTCAGCCAGACCGGCAGGCCGTCAAGCAGTCCCGGGCCGTGGCCGTGTTCCGCGCCGGCGCCGGCCTTCAGGGCCAGAAACGGAAGCAGAGCCAGAATCGGTATGACGGCGATATCCTGGAACAGCAGTACCGCAAAGGAGCTCCTTCCGGCCTGGGTGCTCCCCAGCCCCTTCTCCTTGAGGGACTGCATCACGATAGCCGTTGACGAAAGGGCCAGCGCCAGTCCCCCGGCAACGGCCCCCCGCCAGTCGAATCCCAGCGCCATAAAGCCGCCGAAAAAGATCAGGAAAGTCAGGCTCAACTGCAGCGACCCCAGCCCCAGGATGCGGGTGCGCATCTTCATGAAATGGGCCGGTTCGAGCTCGAGTCCGATCAGAAAGAGCATCATCACCACGCCGAATTCGGCAAAGTGCATGATGTCCTCCCCCTCGTGTCCGACGAAGCCGAGGCAGAAGGGGCCGATGAGAATGCCCGCCAGCAGATAGCCGAGCACCGAGCCCATCCCCAGACGTTTAGCAATAGGCACGCAGACCAGCGCCGCGGCAAGGTAGACGATGGCCTGACCCAGCATCGTTTCGGTCATATCGGCTCCTTTCGGCCCAGCTCGGCAATCCAGTCATTGAGAAACGCGTACTTTCTGATCCCCTCAAGGGATGGGGATTGTGCCAGTTCGGCGAGCACCTGCCGGTACTGGTCGGCATAGTCCTCCAGCATGGCGTCGGTCAGACGGTAGGTTCCCTGAACCGCGAATGGCGGCAGCCAGGTCATCCGGCAGAGGTTGGAGACCTGCTCCAGCGGGCGCAGCAATTCCGGGATGGTATAGCGGTTGAATCCGCCGTGGGAATAGCTGGACCGGGTGCCGCCGGTGGTAATGGCACTGAAAACCTGCTTGTTTGCCAGGTTGTCGGCCCCTTCACCGTGGGCCCAGCCATGCTCCAGAACAAGGTCGACCCACTGCTTGATCATGGCCGGGGCACCGTACAGAAAGAACGGGTTGTGCCAGACGATGATCTGATGGTCGAGCAAAAGGGCCTGTTCCCGTGCGACGTCGATGTTGAAGTCGGGATAGTTTTCGTAGAGATCGTGGACGGTAATGAACTGCTGATCGCGAAGGCCGTCCAGCAGAGCCTTGTTGGCCCGGGACTTTTCGTAGCGCGGATGCGCAAAGAGGATCAATATCTTTTTCATGCTGCAAGGTATAGTCTAAATGCAAGAATGAAGTCAAGAAATGATGGGATATGTGATAGTTGACAGGGTATGCCCCAGCCCCTTAGTTTACTAAGGTCTCTTAGAGAAGTTCAGGGGGGCATCAGGGTGATCCGGGCTCTTCTCTTGTGTTTCACACTGTCGGTTTGGTCCAACCCCAAAAACCCCGTTTCAGACTTTCCCCTGCAGCCTTTTTGATCTCTTGTCTGCGCTACAGTAATAGCATCCCGCCCGATGTTCCATGCGCACAGGAGATTGTTCCTTGACAAGCCCCCGATGACGAGGCGACAACTACATGGCCAGGTACGGGTCTCCCGAGATGATGGCTACAGAGGCCGCACCGGAAAAAGAATCGATGGCTGGCCAAGCCGGCGGAAACGCTTTTTTCAATTTCCCTGGGAAAAGCGAAAGACTTGGGCCGCAGTACGCGTAGAGCTATCAAGGCAGCAAAATTATGATTGACGAAATCATCGTACAACTCGACGAGGCGATGGAGGATTTCCTGGCCTTATGGGGCCGTTATCTGCAGCAGGCGGGCTACTTCGAGTTCACCTTCGCCCGTCGGGACGATTCGGTCAAAGCCTTTAACGCCCTGATTTCCGGGTTGAAAGAACTTGGTTCGACCGAAGCCACGCCCTCCCTGGACGAGTTGCGCGCCCGGAGCCGCGGCGAAACCTCGATATTCGTGGAGGCAGCCAGAGAGCAGAAGGCGCGAGGGGTCACCGTCGAGATGAGCATCGGCTGCTTCAAGGCGATGCGGCTG
>CALZIC010000469.1 GCA_945787285.1 uncultured Desulfuromonadales bacterium | reverse complement strand
TCGTTTTTTTTTACAATCCACTCGGATTCGCACAGCCTGTCGATGACTCCCGATAGAGTGGCCTTGTCCAGGATCAGCAACTTTCCAAGTTCAGCCGCCGTCGTCCCCGGCTCGTGCCGGAGACCCTCCAGAACAATATGCTGGATATTTGTCAGGCCGTAAGGCTTCAATAGTTTCTTAAACTCGCCATGGGCTCGTTGATAAGCCTTGGCCAGCAAAAAAACCATGCATTCAGATAACTGTTTGGGAAGAGCTGCCATAATTATTTCCTTCGTACACAAACCATAATATCATTCCATCTCAATTGTCAACCATTGTTTCGAGATCATCGCCTCACGCTAAATTGCAGAACAGGTCCCCTGTGAGCGAAATCACTGGGTGACAGCAGCAGACAGCAGGTTCACCTTGGTGAATCCTTGTCCGAAGGGACGAGGTAGAACGCTGCTATTGGTGTTAATAGCTGGACTTTAGAGTTTCGCGATCTTTGACAAATTTGACTCAGAGCTAAAAAAAATCATAAAAACCGTTGACAATACGGCCACTTTGCGTGGCCGCGCCTTCAAAGCGATTGATATTTAGAAAGCTTTGAAGGCGCGGCCCCTGGAAGGAAGACCAACTCTTCCCCCAGGAGGCCGCTATGGACGATAAAGGATACCGACATATCCCCCATGCCCTGTTCGAAGCTATCACATTCCTGGCTCAGGCGCTGCCGAAACGTTCGGTACCGACATGGCTGGAGCTGCTTTTCGGTGCCATGCTGACCCAAGCCGGGTTTGTCACCGAGGCATGGCTAGCGATCACGCCCCGTCGTCACTGGACCAGCTATTACAAGTGGCTCCATTTTGGTCGCTGGTCCTGGGTCGCCTTGGGCTTACAGACGGCCCGGTTGGCCCTCAGGCAGGTGCCGGGCAAGCGCTGCTTTTTGGTGATCGATGACACGGTGGTTTTTCGCTCCTCGCGCAAAGCCCCGGAATCGCGCTTCCACCATCAGCATGGCCAGAAAACCAATCGCCCGGTCTACGTGCGAGGACAGAACTGGGTCACCTTGGCCCTGACCATTTCAAAAAGCTGGCGCGCTCTTGCTATTCCGGTGCTTTCGCGTCTGTCAAGAACCACCGGGAATAGTGGTAAATTGGTCGCTGCTCGGACCTTGCTGCGTGTTACGGCACCGCTGCTGAAGGGGCGGTTGGCCACGGTGCTGTTTGACAGTTGGTATATGCGCAAGTCCTTGCTTCTTCCCGCTCTTGCCATGGGCTATCAGGTCATCGGCCAGGTGCGTAAGGATACGGCGCTTTACCTGCCGCCTCCACCGCACAACGGCAAGCGGGGGCGACCTCGAAAATACGGCGACAAGATGACGCCGGAAAGGGTGGCAGATCTGCCCCAAGTCTACCAACGGTTCTATCTCTATGGGGCTTGGCACACCGTACATTACCGCAGTGCCCAGGTGCTGGCCCGTTTTCTAGATGGTCGAGAGGTCCGTGCCGCATGGGTTCAGATAATGCGGGAGGATGGCACCTTCCGTCAGCAACGGCTGATCCTTGGAACCGACCTGTCAATGTCGGCAGCACGCATCATCCTGGCCTACAGTAGGCGCTGGTCGATTGAGGATCTCTTTAACCAGCTCAAAAACCGCTGGGGCTGGAAAGAAACCTGGCAGCAGACCCGTCAGGTGCTGCATCGCTGGACACAGATCCTCGCAACCGGTTACGCGTTGCCCCAGTTACTGGTCTTTCAGGGCGCCCCCGAAGTGCAGAAGTTAGCTTCATTCTCGCCCTGGAGACTCAAACAGCCAATTACTGCTGGTCGTGTGCGGCAGGGATTGGCCAGGATTTTTGGCCATGTTGACATCCGCGGCCTCTGGGACCCGAAGTCCGGGAAATTCGGGCCGCATTCCAGGGTTAAAACCACCGATAAGCCGCCGGATCTGCGTAAAGTGGCGTAGCTTCAGCATATTATTGTAGTCAAAGAACCCTCCCCAAAGTCTGCTGAGCGGGTTGAATGGGGTCGTGTAACTCTAAAGTCCAGTATTATTTCAAACCTATTACTTTTTTGGAATCAAGCTTTTGGTTTATTGGGTCCTCTTCTGGTAAACCTTCCCAAAAGATTGTTTCGTGCCTTCTTATCCCTATTACCGCAAATGACGGTTGGATTTTA
>CALZIC010000468.1 GCA_945787285.1 uncultured Desulfuromonadales bacterium | reverse complement strand
TCGAGATGGCGGCTTTTTGCAAAGAGAACGGCATCGATCTGGTCGGCACCGGCGATATGGGGATCGGCAACACCACTCCCTCGGCCGCCATCGCCGCGGCCTTTACCGGCAAAAGCGTCAGGGAGGTGACCTTCCGCGGCACCGGTATCGACGATGCGGCCCTTGCGAACAAGATCCGGGTCATCGAAAAAGGGCTTGAATTGAATGCCCCCGATCCCAAAGACCCGATCGACGTGCTGGCCAAGGTCGGCGGCTTTGAGATCGGCGGCATCGCCGGGCTGGTCCTTGGCTGCGCTGCCTTCGGCCTTCCGGTGGTGGTCGACGGGTTCATTTCGACCGCCGGGGCGCTGATCGCCTCGGAGCTGCACCCCAACGTGCGGGACTACCTCTTCGCCGCTCACAAGTCGGTGGAGATCGGCCACGGCGCCATGCTCGAGCGCATCGGCGAGCGTCCCATCCTCGATCTCGACATGCGGCTCGGTGAAGGGACTGGCGGCGCCCTGGCCATGGGGTTGATCGAAGGGGCCCTGCGGGCTCTGCGCGAGGTCAAGACCTTCGATGATGCTGGCGTGACTCCCGGGAGCGAGCAGTGAAGCAGGGCTGGGAGGATTTCCGTATTGCCGGTGGTTTTCTGACCGTCTTTCCGGTGGCCCGCACCCTGCCCATGGATGCGGAGCGCCTGGGGCGAAGCATGGCCTTTTTCCCGGCGATCGGCCTGGTGCTCGGTCTATTGATGGTGGTCATGGACTGGGCCCTGGCCCCATTGATCCCCCGCGCCCCCCTCGACTGCCTGCTGGTGCTGAGTCTGATTACCGTGACCGGCGCTCTGCACCTCGACGGCATCGCCGACCTTCTCGACGGGTTGGCCGGCGGCAAGGACCGTGAAGGGATCCTGCGCATCATGAAGGACAGCCGGGTCGGGGCGATCGGCGTGGTCGGCGTGGTGATGGTGATTCTGCTCAAGTATCTCAGCCTGCACAACGTGCCGGTTCAGCTCAAGGCGCAAGCGCTGATCTTCATGCCGGCCGCCGGGCGCTGGGCCCAGGTGGTGCTCGCCACCTACTGCAGCTACATCCGTCCCGGCGGCGGAACCGGCGGGGCTTTCGTCGACAACGTCGGCGGGCGGGAAATGGTGATCGCTTCGCTGACCCTGGTGCTGGCCGCCCTCGTCCTTTTCGGCTTCAAGGGGCTTTATGTCCTGCTGCTGCTCGGGCTCGGGGCGATGCTGCTGCTGCGCTACTTCCAGTACCGGCTCGGCGGGGTAACCGGCGACGTTCTTGGCGCCGCCACCGAAATTCTGGAGATTCTCGCCCTGCTGCTGGTTCTCTCCCTCAAAGGCGCCTGACAATGACCGCGACCCGCATCTACCTGGTCCGTCACGGCCAGGTTGAAGGCTTTGAGCAAAAGCGCTACAACGGCCAGGGGGATGTCCGTCTGACCGACCTCGGCGTGCAGCAGTATCAGCAGCTGCAGCAGCGTCTGTCCGACAAGCCGGTCGCGGCCGTCTACTCCAGCGACCTGACCCGCTGCACCATCGGAGCGAAGATGCTGGCCGAGCCCCAGGGGCTGACGCCGGTCTCGATCGCCGCCCTGCGTGAGCTGCACATCGGCGACTGGCAGGGGCGGACCTGGCAGGAGCTGCAGACACACTATCCCGACCAGTGGCAGGCCCGCCTCGACGACATCGTTCACTACCAGGTTCCCGGCGGCGAAAGTCTCCTTGAGATGGCGACCCGGGTGAGCGGGGAGATCAAACAGATCGTGGCCGACCATCCCGGCGAGGAAGTGATCGTCGTCGGCCATGGCGGTGTTAACAGAACCGTTCTGCTCGAAGCCATCGGCGCTCCCCTCAGCAAAAAAGCGTGACGTGTGATGAGTAATCAGTGATCAGTGAAAAGCAGGGGCAACTTCTTGCCTTACCCATTACTCATCACCCATCACTTATCACGCCGTTAAGGTGTTAGCCTGACGCCTTTAGTGATTGCCGCTCCCAGCAGCGGCTGCGGAAAAACGACCGTGACTCTCGCCATTCTGGCCGCCCTGCGCCGCCGGGGACTGACGGTGGCGCCGTTCAAGGTCGGGCCCGACTTTATCGATCCGGGGCATCATGCGACGGTCAGCGGTCGGATGTCGCGCAACCTCGACGGCTGGATGTGCGGCGAGAAGTGGGTGCGGCGGACTTTCACCGCGGGCTCCGCCGGGGCCGACCTGGCGGTGGTCGAGGGGGTGATGGGGCTGTTCGACGGCGCCTCGGGGGACAGCGAGGAGGGGAGCACCGCCGAGGTGGCCAAGTGGCTCGATGGCCGCGTGGTGCTGGTGGTCGACGCCCGCTCCCAGGCGCGCAGTGCCGCAGCCCTGGTGCACGGTTTTGTTGGGTTCGACCCCAAACTTAAATTCGCAGGGATTATTTTCAACCGGGTCGGCAGCCCCCGCCACGAGGAGCTGCTGCGCCAGGCGGTCGAATCGGTCGCCGGCCTGCCGCCGGTGCTCGGCTGTCTGCCGCGCGATGCCGAGCTGACCCTCGGCGAGCGCCACCTGGGGCTGGTCACCGCACAGGACGCGCCTTTGGGGAAAGAGCTGTGCGACCGTTTGGCCGACTGGGTGGAAGAGCACGTCGATCTCGATGCGATATTGCAGGTAGGGGCGGAAAAACCCCTTCCCGGGGTGCGGCCTGCCGCGCCCCGACAGGTGCCTGCCAAGGTGCGCATCGGTGTCGCCCGGGACGAGGCGTTCTGTTTCTAC
The DNA here is from genome assembly GCA_945787285.1 of uncultured Desulfuromonadales bacterium. GTDB lineage: Bacteria > Desulfobacterota > Desulfuromonadia > Desulfuromonadales > Trichloromonadaceae > CALZIC01. The sequence goes on along the minus strand of CALZIC010000468.1, from coordinate 1,270 downwards.
TATCCCGACAATTTAGAGCTGCTGCAGGCGGCCGGGGCCGAACTGGTTCCCTTTTCGCCGCTGCGCGATGCGGCGTTGCCCGAAGGGATCGACGGCCTTTATCTCGGCGGTGGCTATCCCGAGCTGAAGGCCGAACAGTTGGAGGGCAACCGGGGGCTGCTCGAAGAGATCCGCAGCGCAGCCCTTTCGGGGCTGCCGGTTTACGCCGAGTGCGGAGGTTTCATGCTCCTCTCCGAGAGCATCGATGGCCGTCCCATGGCAGGCGTCTTTTCGGCCAAGGCCCGCATGCTTACAAAACGCAAAGCGCTCGGATACCGAGAGGTCGCTTTTACGGACGACACGCCCCTGGGGCCCGCAGGGACTCTGGTGCGGGGGCACGAGTTTCACTACTCGGAGATGGAGTTGCCCGAAGATGTCCCGCGCCACTACCGCATGAGCCGTCGCGGCGGGGTCGATCTCGGGGTGGAGGGGTACCGGGTGCACAACGTCCTCGGCTCCTACGTCCACCTCCACTTCGGTTCCAACCCGCAGGTAGCGGAGAATTTCGTTTCGTTTTGCAGGAAAAGAAAAGGTTGAAACCACGGTCCTGTAGGGTGGGTTCTGCCCACCGCCTTCCCACCAACCGTTTATAATCCGGTGGGCACAGCCCACCCTACGAGGCTGTGTTTAATACATCCGTTAACAGGAGGATACGCGTTTGAAGACCCAGGTTGAATTCGCTGTTGCGGGGACGATTACCCCGCAGATGGAAAGTGTTGCCCGTGAGGAGAACCTCGCGCCTGAATATATCCGCCAGATGGTCGCCGAGGGAAAGATCGTCATCCCCTGGAACCACAAGCGCCAGCCCAAGGCGACCGGCATCGGCAAGGGGTGTCGCACCAAGGTCAACGCCTCGATCGGCACCTCATCGGACATCGTCGACTACGACGCCGAAATCCGCAAGGCCCAGGCCGCCCAGACAGCCGGCGCCGACACCCTGATGGAGCTCTCGGTCGGCGGCGACCTTGACCGGGTGCGCCGCGAGGTCATCGGCGCTGTCGACCTGCCGGTGGGCAACGTCCCCCTCTACCAGGCCTTCTGCGAGGCGGCCCGCAAGTACGGCGACCCCAACAAGCTCGATGAAGAAATGCTCTTCGACATGATCGAGAAGCAGTGCGAGGACGGCATGGCTTTCATGGCGGTGCACTGCGGCATCAACCTCTACACCATCGAGCGGCTGCGCAAGCAGGGCTACCGCTACGGCGGCCTGGTCTCCAAGGGCGGCGTTTCG
>CALZIC010000467.1 GCA_945787285.1 uncultured Desulfuromonadales bacterium | reverse complement strand
GTCCTGATGAAGCAGCAGGTCCGAATAGCCGATAATCGCGGTGAGGGGGGTCTGCAGTTCGTGGGCGGCGGTGGAGATGAACTGGGTGCGCATCCGTTCGATTTCTCTCTCCCGCGTCACCTCCTGCAGCAGGGTGATCACCCCGATCCTCTGTTTTTCCCGGTTGCGGGCCAGCGAGGTGCGTACCTGCACGATTCTGGGGGATTGAGGGTCGGAGGTCGGCAGGGTCCAATCCATCGGTTCCCAGGTCTCTTCCCCCTGGGCGGCCTGGCAGATTTTTTCCACCAGTTCCCTGTGCGGGATAACCCGGGAAACCGGTTGTCCGATGGCCTGGTTGTGGGAGATGCCGAGCATCGATTCGGCCGCCATGCTCATCTGGATAATGCGGTTCTGTTCGTCGGTGACCAGCAGTCCGTCGCCCACCGACTGAAGAATGGCATCGAGCCGGGCCCGGTCTTTGCGCACTTTTTCAAGGGCCATTTTGAGTTTTTTCTCCGCCTCGCGGCGTCCTGCGATATGTTCCCAGTCCCTGAGCGCCCGTTCACAGACCTGCGGCAGGTGGCTGAGGGTTTGCACCGATTTCACCACGTAGTCGATCGCCCCGTGCTTCATCGCTTCGACGGCAACCTGCTCATCTCCGTGGCTGGTCAGGATGACGACAGGGTAAGCGACGTCCTCGGCGAGGGAGGGTAGCAGGTCGGTTCCCCGGCCGTCGGGCAGCAGCAGGTCGGCGAGGAGCAGGTTCGGCGGGTGGGTTGCGATCGATTTGCGTGCTTCGGCAAGGCAGCTCGTCACCGAAAGGTGCAGTGACGTGTCGCTCGACGCAAAGGCGTCGCTGATCAGGGCGGCATGGGTCGGCGAATCCTCCACCAGCAGGATTTGCAGGGATTGCTCTGCGTTTGAAAAACCCATGTCGTGCGCCATTCTTCCCATCTGTCGGTCAACCGCTCCTTTAGGGAAATCAGACCAATGATTCAAAAGGATTTCGCCACCATGAATGGTGTCGGTATCATGTTTGGAAGAAGTTAATGCTCCGTATTGATATCATATATCTCCCTGAGTTCTCTATTCATTTTTAACAGATTTAGCAGAATAGTCACCCGGGTATTTTTGCGTTTTCGTTTTTGGTCTCTTCGGCATCGGCGACGGCGACGTCCACTTTGCACGACAGTCTCCTGAGAGACCATTTCATCGACAGCCCCGGGTAAAAAGATATTGATCAATTTTCAGGATGTGCGATTCTAACATGAGCCTGCAGCGAAATCGGCGGATCGGCCCATTTGTTCGATTATTTTCGACAAGGAGCCCTGCTATTCGCTCTCAAATTCTCCAAAATCTGGTCTCGAACAGCCAATTTCTCGTTACGGTCCGTCAAGTCCGAGAGCCTCCCCGCCTCGATCTGCGGACATCAGAATTTTAAGAAAAGATGCACACATCAGGAGAGAATGTGAAGTTATCGCCTCAGCTGTACCTGCTAGATGGGTCCAGTTACATCTACCGCGCTTATTATGGAATCCGCGATCTTGCCACCTCCGGAGGGATGCCGACCAATGCCGTATTCGGTTTCACAAAGATGCTCCTGGGCCTGCTTCAGGAGAAGAGCCCCGACTATCTGGCCGTTGTATTCGACCGCCCGAGGGAAGAGACATTCCGCAGGAAAATCTACTCCGAATATAAGGCGAACCGGGACGCCATGCCCGAGGATCTGCTTCCCCAGATCCCCTACATCAAGCAGGTCTTGGAGGCCCTCCGTATTCCGGCTCTGGAAGCGCCCGGGTTTGAGGCAGACGATGTGATTGCCACCCTGTCCCGCCGCTATGCTGCTGAAGGCATAGCGGTCACGGTAGTCACCGGAGACAAGGATCTGATGCAGATTGTCGGAGACAAGATCAGCCTGCTGGATACCATGAAAAACAGGTGCTCGGGACCTCAAGATGTCCTCGACCGCTTCGGTGTCCCTCCGGAGCGGGTGCCGGATGTCCTGGGGCTGGCCGGCGACAGCTCGGATAATATCCCGGGGGTTCCCGGGATCGGGGAGAAAACCGCCGCCGAGCTGGTACAGAGGTTCGGATCCCTGGAAGGCGTGCTCAAGTGGAAGAACCTGGTCAACGGCAAAAAGCGCCAGGAAAATCTACTGACCTACGAAGACCAGGCCCGGCTCTC
>CALZIC010000466.1 GCA_945787285.1 uncultured Desulfuromonadales bacterium | reverse complement strand
GAGAACGATATCTTCAAGGTCAACGCCGAAATCGATAAGGTCTTTCTGCCGGCCGTGCAGGGAGTTCTCAAGTGAGGCTGGTCACCGTCGCAGGGCCCCCGTCCTGCGGCAAGACCTCCGTCATTCTGCGGGTCGCCGAAGGGCTGGCTGCCGAAGGACTGAAGATCGGCGTGATCAAGTTCGACTGCCTGCTGAGCGATGACGAAAAGCGCTATAAAAAGGCCGGAATCGTGGTGAAGACCGGCCTGGCCGGGGGCCTGTGCCCCGATCACTTTTTCATCGCCAATATCGAGCAGGGGGTGCAGTGGGGGCTGCGCAACGGGTTCGACCTGCTGATCAGCGAAAGCGCAGGCCTGTGCAACCGCTGCTCGCCGCATATCGACCAGGTGATGGCCGTCTGCGTGGTCGACAACCTGAGCGGCGTGCATACCCCGCGCAAGATCGGCCCGATGCTCAAAACCGCCGATGTTGTGGTGGTCACAAAAGGGGATATCGTCTCCCAGGCCGAACGCGAGGTCTTCGCCTTCCGGGTCAGGCAGGTCAACCCCAAAGCCGCGGTGCTGCCGGTCAACGGCCTCACCGGCCAGGGGAGCCTGCTGCTGCAGCGGCACCTGCGCAGCGCCCCGCAAGTCGCGACCCTCGAGGGAGAGCGTCTGCGCTTCTCCATGCCCGCCGCCCTCTGTTCCTACTGCCTCGGCGAGACCCGTATCGGCAAGGACTGCCAGATCGGCAACGTCAAGACCATGGATTTCTCATGACCGCAGAAGAGCTGTTTCAGCAGAACGGGCGGAAACTTCTTCAGCAGCGCCCCTACTTGAGCGACTTTTTCGCTTCACTCGGCCTGCCGTCCCCAGCGGGTAGCCAACCCCTGGGCGATTTTCTTTCTGCGCTGCCCGCAGAGAAGCTTTTCGAGTTCGGCCTCGACAAAGAGTCGCTGGCCGAACAACTGCTGACCTTCGTGCAGCAGATGGACCAGTTCAGCCGCAGTGCCGCCCGCCCCATCGGCACGGTGACCCTGGTCGGCGGGCGCGACAAGCAGGGGCGGCCGGAGAACATTTCCCTCGATCTGCACAGCGGCGACGTGGTCTGCGTCGTCGGCCCGACCGGCTCGGGCAAGAGCCGCCTGCTCGGCGATATCGAGTGCATGGCCCAGGGGGACACCCCGACCGGGCGCCGGATTCTGATCGACGGCGAGCCCCCCGACGAGGCGACCCGTCTCTCGGGAGAGCAGCGGCTGGTGGCCCAGCTGTCTCAGAACATGAACTTCGTCATGGACCTGTCGGTGCGCGATTTTGTCACCATGCACGCCGAAAGCCGGCTGGTCGCCGATATCGACGCTGTGGTCGAGCAGATCTTTACCACCGCCGTCGATCTGGCCGGCGAACCTTTCACCCTCGATACTCCGGTCACAGCCCTCTCCGGCGGTCAGTCGCGGGCGTTGATGATCGCCGACGTCGCCTGCCTGAGCGCATCGCCCATCGTGCTCATCGACGAGATCGAAAACGCCGGGGTCGACCGCCGGCGGGCCCTGGAGCTGCTGGTGAAAAAAGAAAAAATCGTTCTCATGGCGACCCACGACCCGCTCCTCGCCCTCTCCGGCGACCGGCGGCTGGTCATCCGCAACGGCGCCATCGCCGAGGTCATCGAAACCAGCGAGGCCGAACGGGCCGGGCTGGGCCAGCTCGACATACTCGACTGTAAGCTTGCCCGGCTGAGGGATCAGGTGCGGGGTGGGGAGCGGATCGACTTTGACTTGGCGGCGTTTTTGAGCGGGGAAGGGTGACGTATTGCACGCGGTTTGCCTGAGATGGATTTTTGTTTTTCGCCTCGGCCCTTATTGCTCTCTTTAGCAATCGCCGGGGCTTTATTTTTGAAGCTACATTCGCTCCAACATCTCCTGGAAATGTATTATCATTAAAGAGACACCGCGTGTTTCAATGATTTTATCAAGGAGATAACCATGAGCGAATCGACCCTGAAGCTGGTTTTCATCGATGTCGAGACGACCGGGCTCGACCCCGAAAAAAACGGGCTTACCCAGATCTCCGGGTGCATCCAGATCGGCGATGAGGTCAAGGAATCTTTCGACTTCTACGTGCGGCCGTTTCCCCGCGATGCGGTGGATGATTCGGCGCTGCGCGTGACCGGCATCGACCGCCGGCA
>CALZIC010000465.1 GCA_945787285.1 uncultured Desulfuromonadales bacterium | reverse complement strand
GGCGCGGGCAAAGTAGGAGCCGGTTCCACGTTCAGAGTTCGAGGTTCTGGGGTTAGCACCCTGAAGCGGTTGTCTGTGGGAGCGGTTTTAACCGCGATTGGTTGTTGGCTTTGTCGAAACGATCCGCTCATCGCGAATGGATTCATGTCTTCGCATGTTATGCTTCACCGGTCAATAGCTTTAAGCCCCTTTGTTCCTGTTCACAAGGGGGATGAAAAACGTCGATCCCGGCGGTTTGCAGGAGGGCTAGGACCAATAGAGAATGCTTGACAAGGGACCCACAAATGTTTAATTAATCTTATGTTCGTTTTATAAGGATAACCATGAAAAAGGAGGATCACGGTATGAAGAAACTTCTCGTAGCTTCCCTGGCGCTCTCGCTGCTGGCTGCCGGCACGGCATTCGCCGGACAGGCGCAGGACAACTGCGGATGCGGCCTCGGAACCATTCTCTGGGAAGGCAAGTCTGACGGCTCGGTCTTTTCCCAGTCGTCGCAGGCGACCACCAACGGCACCTTCGGCAACCAGACTTTCGGCATTTCCTCAGGGACCCTCGGTTGCGAGCAGCCGGCCAACATCCTGAAAAACGACCGTTCCCTGGCCTTCACTCGCGACAATCTCGACGCGTTGGCCCGCGACATCGCCTTCGGCGGGGGTGAAACCCTCGATACCCTGGCCGAGCTGTTGGAAGTGCCGGTAGCTGATCGCGGCGAGCTCTACAGCCGCCTGCAGGACAACTTCAACACCATTTTCACCAACGGTGAAGAGAGCAGCGCCGCGGTTCTCGATCGCATCGTCAGCATCGCCGGTTAATGCTTTCAGCGTCTGAACAGACTCCGCCATCCGCGGTACGGGCGGGGTCCGGGAAGTTGTTTTTCCCGGGCCTCGCCCTTTTTCTATGGTTGATGCTGGCGGCTGCCCCCTGCCTGGGCCGGGAAGCTCCCGACCTGCCGGGACTGCTCGAAAGGGCCCGGGAGATGGAGCTGTCCGCCGACCGCTACTGGCACACCCTGCTGCACTACCGCCAGTCATTGCGCGTATTCTCCAGCCTCATCGACGATCCCGCCTTCTTCCTCTCAGAAACAGGCAAGCACGACCAGAAAAGCGAAATGGAGGCCACCCTGGGGGCCATTTTGGATCCGCAGGTTATGGACGACACCTCGGCCCGCTGCCGTTTTCCGGCCCGCTTCGAGTGGCTGAGCGAGCGGCTCGGTCTCGACCCCCAGCTGCTGCCGGCGGCCAGCTGCGGAGAATTCGACCAGGTGCTGGCCAAGCTCGACCCGCGCTCGGCGGTATTGATCTTTCCAGGCACCCACAATAACAGCCCGGCCTCCATGTTCGGCCACACCCTGATCAACATCGAGGGGCCGTACAAGAGCAAGCTCCTCTCCTATGCCGTGAACTATTCGGCATTTACCAACGAGACCAACGGCTTTGCCTACGCGGTGAGAGGAATCTTCGGTTTCTACAAAGGCTTTTTCTCGGTCCTTCCCTATTATCAGAAACTGAGGGAATACGCCGACCTTGAACGGCGCGACGTCTGGGAATACCAGCTCAACCTCGATGCGGACGAGACCCGGCGCATGTTCCTGCATATCTGGGAGCTGCGCGACATCTATTCGGACTATTTCTTCTTCGATGAAAACTGTGCCTATCAGCTCCTCTTCCTCCTCGAGGCGGCCCGTCCCTCGGTCCACCTGACCGACCGTTGCCGGCCCTGGGTGATACCGATCGATACGGTGCGCGTTGTCCGCCAGGCGGGGCTGATCGATTCGAACAGCTACCGTCCCTCCAAGGCGACCCGCATAGGCCGTATCGCTTCGCGGATGAACGATGGGGAGCAGGAAGCCGCTCTCGCCGTGCTCGACGGCAGCCTGAGCGCCAAAGATTTGAAGGATGCGGAATTGTCCCGGCAGGGGAAAATCCGCGTGCTCGATCTGACCACTGAAGCGGTCGAATTCAGCTATTTCAAGAAGCGCCTCACCAAGGAGGAGTATCAAAAAAGCTATCTGTCGCTGCTTCAGGAACGAAGCCTGTTGGGGAAAGCGGAAGAGGAGCCGGACTGGCCCGAGCCGGTGCGCCCCGATCTGGGACACGGGTCGAACCGTTTCAGCCTGGGGGCAGGATTCTGGAACAACGACTATTACCATGAGCTGAAAATCCGGCCCGCCTA
>CALZIC010000464.1 GCA_945787285.1 uncultured Desulfuromonadales bacterium | reverse complement strand
GGTGGTGAAATTACCAGGCCACCGTTATGCAAGGCATGTCGTGGGTAAAAACTGGCAAGGAAAGGATCTGGTCCTGCCCCTCAAGAAAAAAGCCGTGGACAGCGGTGTCCGGTTTGAAGAAGGGCTGTTTGTTTCATCGCTCGTTGTGTCGAATAACCGGATCTACGGCGCCACATGCATATCCGACAAGGGGAGGTTCCTTGCTGTCCAGGCCAAGGCCGTCATCCTGGCCACCGGAGGATTCGGGAATCTCTACATGAACACCAACAACGTGCCCGGTATTACCGGAGACGGTCATGCATTGGCAGCAATTGCCGGTGTCGACCTCCAGGATATGGAGTTTATCCAATATTATCCGACGACCCTTGGCAAGAGGGGGCGGCGGATTCTTTTGTATGAGAGAATTCTTGCCCAGGACGGTGTTGTCTTGAGGAACAGCCGCGGTGAGAACATTCTGGAAAAGAACGGCTATCAAAACCCCGCAGAGATCACCCGGGACCAGTTGGCCCAGGCGATCATGAAAGAAATCCTGGAGGACCCTGAAAAAAGCGATACCGTAGCATTTGATCTTGGAGGACTTTCCGCTGAAAAGGCCGCTGAATTATCCACCCTGCTCCCGTCCGGGTGGGCAGATGGCGAACGGGTTTTGCAGGTCGCTCCCACCGCGCACTTCTGCATGGGCGGAGTTGTGGTGGATCACAATGGAAAAACATCCTGTGAGGGGCTCTATGCCGCAGGTGAGGTCACAGCCGGTGCCCACGGTGCCAACCGGCTGATCGGCAATGCTCTGGCAGAAGCTTTTGTCATGGGCGCTCGGGTGGGAAAAGCCGCAGCCGAAGCTACCATCGCCCAAGGGCCTTCTGCAGAATTCGATGCGGCCGCCGACGAGGAACTCGATCGACTCAACGCATTATTCAACGATCAAGGCCAAAAAACCGATGATCTCATTGAAGCGCTGCAAAGAGCCATGTGGTTCAATGCCGGGATTATCCGGAGTCAGAACTCCTTGAACAAGGCCCTTAAGACATTGAAGGACCTGACGGAGACCAGGACGAAAGTGAACTCTTTTACGGACCTGATACGATTCCTGGAATTCAGGAACATGGGCTGGATAGGAGAAATGGTATGCCGCTCAGCCCTTGAGAGGACAGAGACCAGGGGGGCGCATTTCAGAACCGATTATCCGAATGATGATAACGATGAATGGCTGGTGAACATCCGCATCAGCCCGACTGATGAAGGACCTGTGCTGAAAAGGGTCCGGGTCAACAAACATGGGTAAAAAATACAGGGGAGAGATTGGCGATGGATTCTGTCATGCAAGTGGAAAAGGTCATCAGCGAATTCTGGGCATCCGCTCCGAGTAACAGCCTGCATCTGGATACCGGCGAGAAGGCCTGGGCAAAGCCGCATGTGGCCATAGCGCGGGGAGATGATCCCCTGTTTCTCCGCAACAAAGCGATGATCGGCCCCTTCCACTGGACTCCTGAAGAGGCCTACGCCCTTGCATTTCCCGATTCCCCGGCCCCTGGTAGCGAGCTGCGGGTTATCAGCTATGTGCTGCCGCAGACCCCGGAAACCCGTGCAGACCAAAGCCTGGAAAAGACCGTTCCGGCCGAACGCTGGGCCCTTTCGCGCTTTCATGGCGAAGAATTCAACTGCGAGCTGCGGCTTCACCTGGCAGAGACTCTCACCAGGGCAGGGTATCCCTCGGCGGCGCCCGAGCGTTTGCCCGGTTTTGCCTACCGGCAGTCCGAGCGCTTCGGTCTGGCCTCTAACTGGTCGGAGCGACATGCGGCTTTCGTCGCCGGGCACGGCACCTTCAGCCTCTCCGATGCAATGATCACCCGCTGGGGGAAAGCGGTGCGCTTTGGCTCAGTGGTGTCGCGCATCGATCTGCCGGTTACAGAACGCATCTACGGCGATGATCATCACGCCTGGTGCCTCTGGTATGCCAAGGGAACCTGCGGCGCCTGCGCCAAACGCTGCCCGGTCGACGCCATCACCACCAGCGAGGGGCACGACAAGCAGGGCTGTTTCACCTATATCCGGGAGAAAACCGCGCCTTACGCCACCCAAACCTACGGCACCGGTGCCACGCCCTGCGGCCTGTGCCAGGTCCAAATCCCTTGTGAAGCCCAGGTGCCACCGGCGTTGCTCTAAAAACGTTAAGACA
>CALZIC010000463.1 GCA_945787285.1 uncultured Desulfuromonadales bacterium | reverse complement strand
GCCCCCTGGAGCGATGCGGATACTGTTTGGCAGCGCCTGGCGGATGTCACGTTGCATGCGGCGCAAGGCGAGCTCTGCAGCATCGACCAGTTCTGCACGACGGGACAGGGCGATGTACCCTTCGACCGGCTTGGTGATAAAGGCGGCTCCCATGGCGGCAACAATGCCGGTAATGACAATGACCACCACCAGTTCAACCAGGGTGAAGCCCCGCATATTGCTATATGAAGTTCTGTATCGCCCCATCGAATCTCTAGTAGTCTGTTCGATAACCCGTCAGGGTCATGTTGATCCCACTGGGATGAGTCACCGTCACATCCACCTTCAGGCAATCGGCCATCGGCACCGCCGGACTGCCTAGGGCCGTGTTCTGCACGGCGACCTGCACCTGGTAAGCCCCAAGCCCCACCACCGGAATGTCGAACTGGTCGCGGGCCCCGTTGTCGTTGAGGCCGTTATAGTCGGCCACATTGTCAAAATCGGTACGCCCCCCCTCAGGCCCTCCCCCGGGGTCGGCAATTGGCCTGAGCAGGATCTCTTCCAGATAACTCTCCGCAATCGCTACCGCCTGATGCTCGAGCATCGGATCGGCGCTGTGGGCCGTGGTGAAATTCATGACCAGCAGCACACCGCTCAACGCCACGCTGATGATCACAATGGCCATGATCAATTCGACCAAGGTCACGCCCTGCTGACCGCCTGTTATGTTCGAAAAGAGTTTCATTGGGAGCTAACGTAACCCGTTTCGCCGATAACGTCAAAAGTTAGGCTGCCAACGGAAAGGCCGGGAAAATCTGTCACATTTCGTGCGACATTAAGAGCCCGTCCCATGGCATCGAAAATGATCGTCGCAGAAGAAACTGCAATAGCATTAGGAGGTGTGCCTGAAAATGCCCCCCCATTGCTTGGGTGAGGGACGGCTACAGTAAAAGGGCTTATTGTGTCACAATTGGAACGCTGACTCAGGCTGTAAAGCGGATTGCAGAAAGTACCTGACCATAGAACCCTTGGTCTTTAAAAAAATCGAAACTAAGCAGATTCGGCAAAACAGTGATCGAAAGAATACTAAGCAGCACTATTATGGTGACAAGTTCAACGAGTGAAAAACCATGTGAATTCTTCATAAGATCAATTTCTGAAGAGATCTAAAACCAAGAACAAAAATCCAAAACATTAATCAGGGAAAGACTCCCGAAATAAATTTTTATCATTTCAATACCTATTCAGGCCTGCTACAAGAACTGGTGTTAAAAGAAAAGCGGAACCCACCATTTGTGGATCCCGCTTTTTTCTCAAACTATTGTGGAAACCCACCCATTAAACTTACAGTATTCCGATAATGGTAACAGTTTTCGTTGCAAGGCCATCGGTCTGAGTTACAGTGCATGTGTTCGCTCCAGCGACAAGCCCCCCAACCGGAGCGGCTGCATCCAAAGTATATCCAGTGGGGATTCCACCTTCCAGAAGTGCAGTGGCAGCGTCGAAACAAAAGATTGCTGCACCTGCTGTCGCAACGCCTTTTACAGAATCCACTGACCGCGCAGCATAGTTTACGGCACTTGCCGAAGCGATACCACCAACAACACCGTCTAATGCAGCTGTTTTGGCTTCAGCACTAATGTCCACAAATTTAGGGATTGCCACTGCCGCCAAAATACCAAGAACGACAATAACTACAACCAACTCAATCATGGTGAAACCTTTTTGATTTTTCATTGCCTTTGTCCTCCATTACTTTAGGTTATCGAGTCTTACGAAGTTTTTAGAGCCAAATCACTTGCGATTAACCTTGCATTCCCCGTGCCATTTCTACACAGAACACCAATCCATTCCCCCTGGTCCTTTCGCAGGCATTAATGCACAATAGGCATTGAATTTTTTAGCCACTTATAAGGCGCTTTTTCTGCCAGCTGTAAACCGACTATCCGAACTCCCTTTTCGCTTCCCCCCTTGTCATCCAACACAGGCAGAACCCTGAATTCCGCCTGCGAAGGGCCTGGCTGTCCGGAACTGAAAAACAGTTCATTTTTTACCCGGTAAACGAGAATCTTTTTCTCTGCGTTGAAATACCAGAAACCTCCCTGGACCTGAGCAGGGTCAGGATTGTTAAGCTCTCCCAGATAGTTTTTAGGCTGATCGACAAGATGCTCGATCGGGTTTACAAACACAAGTTTGGCAAGCTCTTTAGGCTGATTCCGGACCAGGTACTTTGCAGTTTGCAAGCCCAAAGCACTTCGCAAACTTCCGATTTGCATTTCCATGGTCACCCTCTCAGCGTCCATTTGCAGGGTCATCAGGCGATTCAATGCCACCAGGAAAATTATCCCGACAATGACGACAACAACCACCAACTCCAACATCGTAAAGCCGCGATCACACTTGAGGAGCAGGCGATTTGGCGTTAAGGTTTTGACTTTTTTGCTTTGCATATTTAAGCAAGGACGGCAAATAACAAACACCTTCGGCGATTTAACGGTGCGCTATACTTGAAAGGTTCCACATGGGCAAAAAGACCCCAAGAGCCAGCACCAGCACCATGGCCCCCATTACGACAATAAGAATCGGCTCAATAGATCCGGCCAACTTCTTCAGGTCGTAATCCACCTCGCGTTCGTAAAACTCAGCCACATCCTGCAAAGTGGCATCGACCGCACCCGTCTCCTCACCCACCGCAAGCATCTGCAGCACCAGGGGGGTAAACATCCTGGTGGCGGCGGCGGTGTTGGTCAGGGTGTCTCCACGCTCGATGCCGTTGCGCATCTCATCGAGCTTGCTGCCGACATAGAGGTTGTCCACCGCCAACGCGGTATAGGCAAGCGCCTGCACCAGCGGCACCCCGGCGCCGTAGCCCATGGAAAAGGCCCGGGCAAAGCGGGTCAGGGTCGCCCGCAGAATGATGCTTCCAGCAAGGGGCAAGCGCAGCTTCAAGCGATCCCATTGCAACCGGCCCCGTCGGGTTTGAAGGTAACGCTTCAATGCCATCGTCCCCAAAACCCCGCCCAGCAGCAGAAAAGGCCAGAAGGTCACCGCAAAATCGGACACCGCGATGAGAATCCTCGTTGCCAGGGGCAGATCGGCTCCGAAGCTCTTAAAGACCTTCTCAAAGGCAGGCACCACGAAGAGAGAAATAAAGCCGATAGCCACGCCGATCGCCACGGTGACAAAGGCC
>CALZIC010000462.1 GCA_945787285.1 uncultured Desulfuromonadales bacterium | reverse complement strand
GGCGCCGATATCGTCTCCGAAACCTCCTTCGTTCTCGGCATGCCCGACGACACTCCCGAATCGATCGCCGAAACCATCGAGCTGGCCAAGCACTACAACCCCGACATGGCTTTCTTTCTGGCCATCGCCCCCTGGCCCTACGCCGAGCTCTACCCGGAGCTGGAACAGTACGTCGGCACCAAGGACTACCGCAAGTACAACCTGGTCGAGCCGGTGATCAAGCCGAAGAACATGACGATGGAAGAGCTGGAGCGGGAACTGGGCAAGGCAGCGCAGAAGTTCTTCATGTACAAGTTTCAGAACCTCGATAAGCTCTCCCCATGGAAGCAGGAGTTCATGCTTTCGGTCTTCGATATCCTGATCAACAATTCCTACCTGGCAGGGCAGATGCGGGCGATGATGAAGGATGGCAAGGATATGCCCCCCGAGGTTCGGCAGATGCTGCAGAAGCTCAAGCAGGCCAAAGGGCCTGGGGCCAACTTCGCTGCTATCCCCTGATTCTTTCCCGGCAGAGTGCATCTAGGTAATGTGGGAACGGATTTATCCGCGATGGGTTTGTCGGCCATATAATCGCGAATGAATTCGCTCCCACAGGGTAGGCCGACAAGGTGAATCGATCTGTGTGGGAGCGGTTTCAACCGCGATTGGTTTTGCTTTGAAATGAAACAGAGTGACCACCATGGTAAAGCCTGACGAAACCCTCGATGACCTGCGCCTGGGTGGTCTGAAAATCATCCAGAAAAAAGACGGTTACCGTTTTTCTCTCGACCCGGTTTTGCTCTGCGATTTTGCCGAGGTGAAGGCGGGTGAGGCGGTTTGCGACCTCGGTACCGGCTCAGGGGTGATTCCGCTGCTGCTGGCTTCTCGCAGCGTGGCGGCCCGCATCGTCGGGGTGGAGATCCAGCCGCAGATGGCCGACCGGGCCCGGCGCAGCGTGCACCTCAACGACCTGCAGGATCGGGTTGAGATTCTCGAAAAAGACCTGCGCACCCTGCGCGGCGACATCCCTTCCCAGTCCTTCGATGTGGTTCTGACTAACCCCCCCTATCGCCAGCCCGGCACCGGCCGCGAGGCCCCTACCGCCGAGCGGGCCGCGGCCCGCCACGAACGCGCCGGCGGCCTGTCCGATTTTCTTGCCACCGCCAGCTACCTGCTTAAACACGGCGGCCGCTTCTACATCGTCTATCTCGCCGACCGTCTGGCCGAACTCTTTGATGCAATGCGCCAGGTGCGCCTTGAGCCGAAACGCCTGCGCTGCGTCCATTCCCGCCCCGGTGATCCGGCGCGCATGGTGCTGGTCGAAGGGCGCAAGGGTGGGCGTTCTGGAATGGCGGTTGATGCGCCTCTGTATGTGTACGACGGGGAGGAGTATTCGGTAGAGGTTCTGGGGGTTTATGGGGAGAAAGGCTAAGGAATTTTTTATCGGAAAAAATCGCGGTTGAAACCGCTCCCACAGGATACTGTGCTGCTATGGAGAGATCATGTGGGAGCGGATTTATCCGCGATGGGTTAACTGTCCAAATCCCAAATTGCGAATGAATTCGCTCCCACAGGTAGCTAAGTATTTCATCCTCCACATTGTGGGAGAGGTTTCAACCGCGATGGGTCTGGGTATCCGAATCGGAGGTCGTTCGAATGAAGAATGCCAACTCCCCCCGCAGCAGGGCCTTGAGAAAAGGGCGGGTGTCCATCTGTGGCCAGGTCTACCTGCTGACGGCAGTCACCCATGAGCGGAGACCGGTGTTTTCAGATTTTATCAATGCTCGGTTGTTGATCCGGTCTATGCAAGAGCAGCATGATGCTGGGAGGGTGGAGAGCCTGGCTTTTGCGGTGTTGCCTGACCACGTCCATTGGTTGGTCCTGCTGAAAGCAGGCACCTTGTCGACTCTGCTGAAAGGGGTCAAGGGTGCCAGTGCCCGGCGCATCAACAGCCATGCCGGGTTTGAGGGGCCGCTCTGGCAAACGGGCTACCATGACCACGCCCTGAGGCGCGATGAGGATCTCAGGGAGGCGGCTCGTTACCTTATCGCCAATCCGGTGCGGGCTGGTCTGGTGGAGCGGGTGATGGATTATCCCCATTGGGATGCTGTGTGGTTTGAACCTTGAGCCAAAGGGCATCGCGAATGAATTCGCTCCCACAGGATGGTGTAAGCACCTTGACCAGGCCTTTGTGGGAGCGGATTTATCCGCGATGTTTTTAGTTTTCAGCCCTTTTCA
>CALZIC010000461.1 GCA_945787285.1 uncultured Desulfuromonadales bacterium | reverse complement strand
TCTTTGTGACAACTGCCCCAACACCCGGATGATCAATCGGTTGTCCAGGGTAAAGAGCTTGGGGCGGACGATACAAGGCACCACCACTCCGGCTTGCTCGAGGTCAGCGATGAAACAGTTGCCGGGCCAAGGACGGTGGGCCTTGATGGTGATCATGGCGAGGATGCTGTGGCCGTTGCGGTTGAACGCCTCGGTGCCCGGTCGGTGAAGGGGAAGGGTACCACGACCACATCAAAGGGTTTACAGATCACCGAAGGCCTCCTCATCCTCGGGGCTGTCCCATTCCTCGAGGGTCTCGGCCACCGCACCGTGAAAAGCGAGGTCGAAGGGCTCGACCTTTTTAAGGATGACGACCTTGTCCTGCACCTCGTAGGAGATCAGGTCGCCCTTTTCTATGCCCAGGGCTTTGCGGACCTCTTTGGGCAAAGTGACCTGCCCCTTGCTGGAGAGCCTGCTGGTCGGCATGTCTTTACCTCCTTACTGTCTTGGTTGGCTTTACTTAGAAAGTTCTTGGATTTAAGCGGGTAGTAGCAGCTTCAGCCGCGAAGCTTTTTGGTGGCTCGGCAGAAATTTCAGGAAAGGGCCAGGATTGCTAATACCCCGAATCGACCAGATCCTGGATGGCCTTGTGGAAGTCGCTGAGGTCGTATCTGATGGTCATCCAGACGATTTGGAGGTCGACGCCGAAATATTCGTGGATCAGTTTGTCGCGCATACCGGCGATCTCTTTCCACGGGAGGGCCGGGTGGAGGTTGCGGATTTCAGGCGGGATCTTTTTGGTGGCTTCTCCAATAACTTCAAGGCTGCGAATCACGGCATTGACCGTTTTCTTGTCCTGGGAAAACTCCTCGTAAGTCATCCCGGTAGTGAAGGCGTCGATGTCGTTGATCGATTCAAGGATGTCTGCCAGGTAGTCGCGGATTTCCCGCTTAATAGACATACCGGACCTCTTTAAGAATCTGCTGGCCGATATGAGGTTTGAGCGCCTGCCTGGTCACGAGATCGACTGGGCTATCGAGAATTTGCTCCAGATGTTTTTCGAGGCGTAAGAAGGTTACGAATCCGACAGGCTTGGAGAATTCGACAAGCAGGTCAATATCACTGCCTGAATTTTGTTCTCCACGGCAATAGGAACCGAAAAGGCCGATTTTGATGACACCGTAGGTCCCCCTTAGTTCGTCGAGGTGCTCCAGCAAAAGACTTTTGATTTCATCTGCACTTCTCATTGGCAATCCCGGTTCCATAGTTAGCTGAAATGGTTAACTTTATTTATATTTCAGGCCGAGGGGTTTGTCAATTCATGGTGTTTTTTAAAACCGGGGGACATAATACTGAATTTAATGTTTAGGGCGTTTCTAAACTGTTTCTGAGAAGGGGTGGAGGTCCTCTAATCGGTAGCGGTTATGGGCTGTAGCAGGGGGAGGGAGATTAAAATCCGTATTATGTCCCGGGTTTTTTATTTGGCGGTGCGCAGGCGGGTGCGGGCGGTTTCGAGTTGCTCGCGTAGGGAGGATTGGAGGTCGCAGTTGGCCAGGACGTAGTCGGCGGTCTGGATGATGAGCTTGCGGCGGGGGGTCTTGGGCAGGGTGTCGAGCTGCAGGTACTTGTCGAGGGTCTGGGTGCGCTCCCAGCCGTCCTTGTTGGTGTAGACCTTCCACAGGCCCGACTGGCGGGCGAGCTCGGCCTTGGTGGAGGCGGTGGCCTGGGCCCAGTAGTCGAGGGTGAGGTTCATCAGCTCGACGCACAACAGCCGCCGGTCGACCAGTTCGGGCTCGGGGTGCAGCGAGCGGCCGACCTGGTCGAGGGCGCTGTCGATAAGCCTCAGGTTGGCCTGGAAGTCGGGGACCTTTTCGACGATCTTGGGCAGCATGCCGTTGAGCGAATCCTCCAGGGTCTGGATGCGCCTCCGGTTTCGGTTGAGCTCTTCGATGACTTCGAGCGCCGGTTGGGCGGTTTGGTCTTTTTGTTCGGGCCTGCGCACCAGAATGGCGTATAGCAGCTCGTCCTCGAGCTCGAGGGGGCTGACCAGCAGGTCAACGATCAGCGGGGCGCAGTCGGACTTTTTCAGTTCGATCTTTGTTAGGTGCCGGGTTGGCCCGCTGCCGATATTCGGCCTTTGCTGTTCATTGAAGAGTCCGCTTAATGCTTTGGATCCCTGATCCCCAAGGATCTGCCAGACCTTCTGCCCCAGCAGCACCCCGGCCTCAGCGCCCAGCAGGGTTTCGCCGGCGCGGTTGCAGAAGCTTATCTCTTCGCTTTCGTTAACCGCGAAGAGGGGCTCCTCGACCGCATCGAGCACCTCGGAGAGCCGCCGCTGGGTCAGGCGCAGCTGGGCTTCGGTCTGTCGTCGGTGCTCGAGCTCCTTTTTCAGACGCAGGTTTTCTTCGAGGGTGTCGAAGGCCTCTTTGATCTTGAGGTGCGAGCGCACCCGGGTGAGGAGCTCTTCGCGCCAGATCGGCTTGGTCAGGTAGTCGTTGGCCCCGCAGTTGAAGCCCTCAACCAGATCGGCGATGCGGGTGCGGGCGGTGAGCATGAGAATCGGCAGTTTCGAGGCCGGGTGGCTTCGGCGCAGCTGCCGACAGACCTGGTAGCCGGTCATCCCCGGCATCATGATGTCGAGCAGCACCAGGTCGGGTCTGTGTTGCTCGACAGCTGCGATGGCCTGGGGGCCGTTGGTGGCTGTTGTGACCTGCATGCCGCCAAGGGCCAGATGATTGATGGCC